>JAJUFK010000086.1 GCA_029266015.1 Bacteroidota bacterium | reverse complement strand
TGATTCATCATATTCCTATTCATTTAGTGGAACTTGGGGTGGTTTTTTTATTGCTCAAACCAACATAGGAGCTGGCAGTTTTGGTGGCGCATATACTATACAACCTAACATTACTGCAATGGCCGGAATACAATTTGTAAATTATGGGCGTTTTTGGGGGTACGATGAAGACGGAAATTTTACAGGAACTTTTTTTGCTTCAGATTATCAAATAGTATTAGGTAGTTCTTATAAAATAAGTAATAATATGAATATTGGACTTTCTGTTAAACCAATTCTTTCGTATATGGAATCATATAGTTCTTATGGAATATTGACTGATTTTGCGTATAATTATTATAATCCTGAACAATTTATTTCATTTACTGTAATTGTTCGTAATGTAGGTACTCAAATTACATCATATACTCATACTAAAGAAGCTATGCCGTATAGTATTGATTTAGGAGTTACCAAAAAATTACTTCATGCACCATTACGATTTACAATTACTTATTGTGATTTGCAATCGTTTGACTTGCAATATGATAATATATTGAAACAGAAAACAAATCTAATTAATCAAGAACAAAAAACAGATGATAAATTATTTACTAAAATTCGTGTTAATGCCATGAAGCATTTACAGGTGTCATCAGAAATACTATTGTTTAAACATATTGATTTTATAGTAGGATATAATTATAGAACATCAGAAGAAATGTCGTTTGGAGCTTCAAAAAATGGGGTTGGAATAAGTGTTGGAGCTCGAGTAAAAACTCCAATGGCTTACATCAGTTATGGATGGTCAAAACAGCATGTTGCCGGAGGTCTTCATTTTTTAACACTTACAACAAATATACAAACAATTGCATCTAAATTGAGCACATTATGATAATAGCTATCGACGGGTATTCATCGTGCGGTAAAAGCACTATAGCCAAAGGAATTGCAAAAGAATTAGGATTTATTTATGTTGATACAGGAGCCATGTATAGGGCTGTAACTCTTTTCTGTTTGCAAAACAATGTAATTGATAATAATGAAATCAATGAATTTTTGTTGAAAAAGTATATTGATTCAATTCATATTTCATTTGTTTTTGATGCTGAAACACAGAGTCAACAAACATATTTAAATGGGGTGCAAGTAGAAAAGGAAATACGAGGATTAGAAGTTGCAAGTTGGGTAAGTCCGGTAAGTAAAATTGGTTTTGTACGTCAAAAATTAGTAGGTATGCAACGCGAATTTGCAGAACATGGCAATATAGTAATGGATGGTAGAGATATAGGAACTGTTGTATTTCCTAATGCCGATTATAAATTTTTTATAACAGCATCGGCACAGGTTAGGGCTCAACGCAGATATGAAGAACTTAAAGCAAAAGGTGAACAAGTAGATTTTGAAGACGTTTTACATAATATAGAACAACGTGATTTAATAGATACTACCCGATCTGAAAGTCCTTTATCACAAGCGTCTGATGCTATAGTTTTTGATACTACGAATGTAACACGAGAAGAACAATTGCAATGGATACTCAACAAAATTCAACAATCGTAGAAATTGACCCTAAATCGGGGTTTTGTTTTGGGGTAATAAATGCAATAAAACGTGCAGAACAAGCTTTGACTGAAAATGCAACGTTGTATTGTTTGGGTGATATTGTTCATAACGGTGCAGAAGTTGCTCGTCTCGAAGAAATGGGATTGCAAACCATAACTCGTGAACAGTTCTACCATTTACAAAATTGTACGGTATTATTACGAGCTCACGGGGAACCTCCCGAAACATATGAAATTGCAAAAAAAAATAATATTACAATTATAGATGCTACATGTCCTGTAGTACTTCAACTACAAAAAAAAATTAAAAAAGGATTTGAACAGCAAAAGCAACAAAATGGTCAAGTTTTATTATTCGGAAAGCATGGTCATGCTGAGGTTGTTGGTTTGCAAGGTCAAACAAATAATGAAGCTATAGTTGTAACCCATGTACATGATATTAATAAAATAGATGTTTCAAAACCTATAGAATTATTCTCGCAAACGACCAAGAGTCTTTCTGAGTTTAAAGAATTGCAACAATTAATAATTGCAAAAAAGCAAAAAACAGGTAATATGGAAGTTCCATTTATTTCTCATGATACTATCTGTAGACAGGTTGCAAATAGAGAAACAGAATTGCGAAAATTTGCTTCAAAATATGATTTAATTTTGTTTGTAAGTGGTAAAAAAAGTTCAAACGGTAAGGTTTTGTTTGATATTTGTAAAGAAGTTAATCCGTATACTTTTTTTATTTCAAGTGTTCATGATATTGAAAGTGTTCCTTATCATACGGCTTCTTCTATAGGAGTTTGTGGAGCTACGTCTACACCTAAGTGGCTCATGGAAGATGTGGCGCGGTATATTCATGAACATACCGTACATTAGAGTAAATAATCACGTTATTTGTTTCTAAAAGAACTTGGTACAAGAATTTCTTCAGGTAAAATTTTTAATAAAATAGGCAACAATATAGAACCTCCGGGAATCATAAAAATAGTGAGCGATGGAATAGTTCGTAATAAATCAATAATTTGTTCTTTTACTTTTTCTCGTTCTTCATCGGTTAATTTTTCATTTTTTGCTTTCCATAGTAATTCTACAAGTTCACGACTTTCAGAAATTTCGGTAATAATTTTTGAACTATTTTTATTGAAAAATACTTGAAAACGTTGAGCAAAACTTTTTGTAATTACTTCAAATCCTTCTTTATGATGTAAATACAATAATTTTTTATTGTTTTGTAACATAAAGTTTTGAATCATTACTATACTATAATGCACATCGTTGTCAGAAATGTTAAGTTTTTCTGCTAAACGACCTAAAAATAATTCTTCAAAATTATTAATAGACCCATCGCTTAGAACAGATATTACAGCATTTTCAAAAAGTAATAATCGAATATCATAGGGTAGGTTAGTGTCAATTATAATTTGATTTAAATATAATCCTTGTTTTAATTGTTGTTGCAGTTCCAATTCTGTTTTTTCATCAAAATTACCCGATGCCAAAAAATATGATACTAACAATCGTTCAGTTGAAATAATAGAACCTTCACAGTGAGAAGCTGCTATCATTATTTGAAGTATATGTTTTTTTATACTGTTGCGTTTGTCATACAAATAGTCATTTTGAAGCCAATGAGAAAAAAATAGTAAATCTAAATATGAAAATACATTGAATTGAGAACCTTTCCAAAATCCTTTTTTTAGCATGCCGGGATTGTTAACTCTATAGTCTATTATGCTTTCTACAGTTGTGTAATTTTTATTTGCGCTTCGTAAAATGTCTTTGTGTTTTACAAAAAAAGAATCTGTTATTGAATATAATATATAAAATTCATATAGTTTATTGTTTGCTTCTTCTAATAGTAATGACAAATTTTCTTTTGATGATATTTTCTCTTGGTTCAAATAAAAAAATATCAAATAAAATCCTTCGGTAAGACTAATTTTATAGAGGTCAGAGTATGTCCAGGTTTGTGTGTTGTGAAATTCACACAACATTTGTTTTGTAGCATATCCGTATAATATGCCCGATGAATGTAAATAAAAATGAATAAAATGTTCTATTGAATCATGTCGAGTAAATTCACTATATATAGAAGAGTGAATTTTAGGTAAATGTTTTTGAATATTTTTGTTAAGGGTAAGTAACCACTTCTTGTCTGATGGATCCATATTTACTGTACAAATGACAAAAATTTTTGAACCAACAGATGCTTCATTTCATCGGTTATGTGATTGCTAAATATTCTCACAACATCTTCGGCCGATTGTTTTCTGAAAAAGAACCCTTGTGCAGCGTTGAAACTCTTACCGGTCCAATTGTTTGAAACTTTTTGAACCAATTGTTTAAATTCATCAAATTCCAATTCAACCGGTAATGTAAAATAAAACATTTTTGATTTTCCTAAATTGCTGTAAATTCCTTTGGAATCTTCATGCACTATAAACACTTTAAATATTTTGATTCTACAAATAGAATGTATTGTATGTGATGAATATTTAAATTCTACTCCAACTTTTTCAAAAGCTCTCTGAATAGATTCTATTACAGAATATTCTTTGAAATCAAATACTCGAATAGCATAATATAATTCATGTTGTATTGTAACTTCCGAATATACGGCATCTAATTCTATTTGCAGATTTTTACAAACAGTTCTGCTATATCGGGCTATTGCTTCTTTTGAATATTTTTTGTTTGTAATTAAAAAAACAGTACGAGGAACATATTCGTCAGGATGACTACTGTAATATCCGTTAAATGGATCAAGCGTTTCAAGAACAAATGTGCCGGGAATTATAGATGATTCTAAATTCTGTAATTGTTCTTCTTTTAATATAAAACCCGAGATTTCCATATATGTATTTTTTCTAATTTAGACTGCGAAACTTTTGCTAAATTACATAAAATTAGTTACAATTGCTACTATAACTTTTTAAAAAAATATGATGTATGTCATCACTTCCCGAAGTTTCAATTTTTTGGTTTCGCCGCGATTTGCGTTTGCATGACAATGTTGGTTTATATTATGCGTTGAAAGAATCAAAAGCAGTTTTACCTATTTTTATTTTTGATACTCAAATTTTAACCCAATTACAAAATCCCCAAGATGTACGTGTGAATTTTATCTATTCATGTGTTGAGTATATACAAGGTGTTTGTAAAGAATTCGGATCGTCTTTGTATGTTTTGTATGGTAATCCAATTGATGTTTTTTCAAACTTAATTTCTCAATTTTCTGTAGTTTCTGTCTATGCCAATAGAGATTATGAACCCTATGGGATCAAACGTGATACTTCTGTTGAATTATTCTTAACCCAAAACGGTATTGCTTTTTATACTTTTAAAGATCATGTAATATTTGAACAAGATGAGATAGTGAAACAAGATGGAAATCCATATACTGTATATACACCATATGCAAAAACGTGGAAAATGAGGTTCAGTCAAATGCAATTACAATCATATACAAGCGAACAATTATTGTCACATTTGTTTAAGACCTCTGTAATACCGATTCCTTCATTGGACTCTATAGGATTTTCACCAACTAGTGTTTGTTCTCATATTCCTCAAATACCTGTAGATTGTATTCAAAATTATCATAAGACTCGTGATTTCCCTGCAATAGAAGGAACTTCTCAATTGGGGGTTCATCTGCGATTTGGTACAGTAAGTATTCGTGAATTAGTTTGTATAGCAATACAACATAATCACGTATGGTTGAATGAATTAATTTGGAGGGAATTTTTTAGTATGATTTTATATCATTTTCCACAGGTAGTACATGCTAATTTCAAATCACAATATGATTCTTTAGAATGGATAAATAACGAAGAGCATTTTCAAAGATGGTGCGATGGAGAAACCGGATATCCAATTGTAGATGCCGGTATGCGACAGTTAAATGAAACGGGATTTATGCATAATAGGGTACGTATGATTACTGCAAGTTTTTTGTGTAAACATTTGCTTATAGATTGGCAGTGGGGCGAAGCATATTTTGCACAAAAACTTATTGATTATGAATTGTCTTCAAATAATGGGAATTGGCAATGGGCAGCAAGTACAGGTTGCGATGCTGTTCCGTATTTCAGAATTTTTAATCCCTATGAACAAACAAAGCGTTTTGATGCAGAATATTTGTATATCCAAAAATGGGTGCCAAATTATAACTCAAGTACCTATATTAAGCCTATTGTAGAGCATTCGTTTGCTCGACAACGTGCATTACAAACTTATAAGAAATGTACTAAGTTTTAAACGGTAATAAGGCAAAACAATAAAACAATTAAATAAAAAATATCCTTTAATATAAAATAATCATTTCATTTTTTTTATATTTGGACTCGTTAAAAAAAATTGTAATCATAAAAAATATTAAACAATGCAATTAATTGATAATTATAATTTTGCAGGCAAAAAAGCAATTGTGCGTGTTGACTTTAATGTGCCTTTGAATAAAGAAACAGGTGAAGTGTCTGATGATACTCGTATCCGTGGTGCATTACCTACCATTAATAAAATATTACAAGATGGTGGTTCGGTAATTCTTATGTCGCATATGGGGCGACCAAAACAAAATCCCGATCCGAAATGTTCATTGCAACAAATTATTCCTGCTGTTTCTAAAAATTTAGGTGGTAAAGAAGTAAAGTTTGTTGCTGATTGTATGAAAGCACATGAAGCAGCAGCAAATTTAAAACCAGGTGAAGTGTTGTTGCTGGAAAATCTTCGTTTTTATGAAGAAGAAGAAGGTAAACCACGTTTGGCCGAAGATGCTTCTGAAGAAGAAAAAGCAGCCGGTAAAGCTCGTGTAAAAGCATCTCAAAAAGAATTTGTAAAAACGCTTGCAAGTTATGCTGATGTGTATGTAAACGATGCATTTGGAACAGCTCACCGTGCACATGGTTCTACGGCGTTAATAGCAGATTTATTTTCAACCGAAAATAAAATGTTTGGATACCTTATAAACAGCGAACTTGCTGCTATGGATAAAGTATTGCAATCAAAAGATGCTCCTAAAACTGCTATTATGGGGGGGGCAAAAGTATCAGATAAAATTCAAATTATATCTCGTTTATTACCTACTATAGATAATTTAATCATTGGTGGTGGTATGACATATACGTTTATCAAAGCACAAGGCGGAAATATTGGTAATTCATTGTGCGAAGCCGATAAACTTGATTTAGCTCTTGATATTTTGAAAAAAGCGAAAGAACATAATGTAAATGTATACATACCGGTAGATGCTGTAAATGCTGATAAATTTGATCCAAACGCAAATACAAATATTTCCAAAACAAATGAAACTCCTGATGGTTGGATGGGATTGGATATTGCAGATGAAACAATTGCTATGTTTTCGGATGTAATTGCAAAATCAAAAATTGTATTATGGAATGGTCCAATGGGAGTATTCGAAATGGATAAATTCTCGAAAGGAACTTCGGCTATAGCACAAGCGCTTGCTAAAGCTACAGCAAACGGTGCGTTTACTTTAATTGGTGGTGGTGATTCTGTTGCCGCTATCAATAAAAATAAATTAGCTGATAAAGTGAGCTATGTTTCAACCGGTGGTGGTGCTATGTTAGAATATATGGAAGGTAAAGTATTGCCGGGAATAGCTGCCATAAGAGGTGATAAATAATTTAAAAACTGAGATTATTATAAAAAACTCCTGTAAAGATTTTTTATAGGAGTTTTTTATTTTTTAAAGATTTAAAAAAAACGTGCATATATTTGATTTGCATTTTTTTACAAGAATGATGATGTAAATCAAATGTTAAGAATAAGTAAAATTATGTATTTTTCTTTTTAATTTAAGAAAATACTAGTATTTTTGATTATATAAATACTAAACTACCAATATAAACTAAAAATATAATTGTATGAAAAAACAATTTGCAAAAAACAATCTCGAGTGTAAAGTTACATTTCAAATTCCGGCAGAAATGCTTGCAGGTTCAAAAATAGCATCAGTAGCAGGAGATTTTAATGGGTGGAATACTGAAGCAAATCTTGTAAAAATTACAAAAGGTGTAGGCTCTGTTGCTATTACGTTGCCTGTGGGTAAAGAATTTCAATACAAATTTGTAATTGATGGCAATCGTTGGGAGAACGATCCTGAAGCAGATAGATATGTTTCAAATGAGTTTGGTGAAGCAAATTCTATAGTTGAAACATATAATTAATATCTCAATTCCATAGATAAATGTGAATATATTATTTTAGTATGTATTAATAATATTGTGTGAAAAGCTACCAATTTTTTGGTAGCTTTTTTTGTTTTATTATAAAACAGATCGTTTTATTTCATGTCCCACATTACACAATAGATCTATACAACTCAGGTTGGGCATAAAACCATGTTTTTCTTCAAATACTTGTGGGTATTTCGGCGTTGTATAAGTACTAATATGTTTTGGTGTTAGTGTATAGCGTTTGTCGTGTTCTACCGTGTGTAGTGGGGTAAAAGAATTGGAATACAGAATAGATGTAGTAATTCCAAACAGTTTGAGAATAATTGAAAGTAATTGGTTATTATAATCCCACAAGAATGTGAATTTTTGACTATAAAATGGAGCAAACAAATCTTGGTAATATTCAAAATACGGCGATGAGTTATATGCCGAAACTATAGCATGCCAATGTTTTTTTTGCCATGGTTCGGCATATGATATCTGCACATCGCGAATATGTGTTTTACTGCCGTTAGGTTGAATTACCGGAATTATAAGTTCCATATTGCCATTGGCAGTGGCTATATAAGCCCTATTACGGTACGATTGTTTTATATAATGCTCGTGAGCTTCAATGGTTACACAATCAGATTGAGCTATATATGCCATGTATTCTATACATGGCATGTATGCTGTAGACAAAAGCATAGTGTTTGTTTAGTTTTTATGTATTACCGTAAACAATCTGTTAAATCTAATATTGAAAGGGAATACACCTTTGTCGTTTAACGATAACCAAATAAGCGATGCTTTACCAACAATATGGTCTTCGGGCACAAAACCCCAGAATCGAGAATCTTGAGAATTATCTCTATTGTCGCCCATCATCCAGTAATAATTCATTTTGAATGTATAGGTCGAGGTTTTTACATTATTTATATAGATGTCAATACCATCTACACGTAAATCATTACCTTCATATACATCAATAATCCGTTCATACAACGGTAAATTTTCTGTGGTTAATTGAATTGTAGTTCCTGCTTTTGGTATTACAAGAGGTCCAAAGAAATCTTTGTTCCACGGATAGTTTATATGTTGCGGAAAACACGGGCGATACCATTGTCCTTCGCGCATTTCTGCTTTTACTATTTCTGTAATTATAGATATTTTTTTAAGTTTAGTATATTGTTCATTATTCATGAGCATAGTATATCCATTGGCTGTATATCCGTATTCTCG
>JAJUFK010000368.1 GCA_029266015.1 Bacteroidota bacterium | reverse complement strand
AGCTTTTATAGTATTTGCATTTGCTTTTATTTATGCCAATAAGCAACGGAAAATGTTTAAAAGCCTCTATAGAATGCAGCGGCAGTTTAAAACTACTTTGTATAGTATAGGCGATGGTGTAATTACTACTGACTCCAAAGGACGTGTGCAATATATGAATCCTATTGCCGAAGAGCTTACCGGGTGGAAAGAATCGGAGGCACAAGGTAAACAAATAGAAGAAGTATTTGAAATAATACATGAATATACTCGTGCTGCGGTTCAAAATCCTGTTCACAAAGTATTGCAACAGTGCAGCATTGTTGGTTTAGCTAATCACACTTTATTAGTTCATAAAATAACTCGCAAAGAAATACCAATTACCGATAGCGGAGCGCCTATATTAACTAATGATAACGAATTGCAAGGGGTAGTTTTGGTATTTAGAGACCAAAGTGAAGAATATGCCCGTAAAAAACAATTAGAACAAACTAATCAAACTCTCACTACGTTAATTTCAAATTTACCTGGCATAACATATTCGTGTAAAAATTGTTCATCGTGGGACATGATGTATATAAGTGATGCATGTAGTCAAATTACCGGATATTCTAAAGAAGATTTTATAGAGAATCATGTACATTTTAGAGATATCATTCATTCTGACGACAGACAAATGGTATTCGATGTTATTCAAAATAGTATTGCTCAACACCAAAAATTTCGTTTAGAGTACAGAATACTTTCAAAAAACAATGATGTTGTATATGTGTGGGAACAAGGTCAAGGAGTTTATTCTGAATCACATGAATTGCTTTCTGTAGATGGATATATAGTTGATATAACACATATTAAACTCAATGAAATAGAATTGGCATCGTCAAAACAGCTTCTTCATACTATTTTAGATACTATACCAGTAAGTGTTTTTTGGAAAAATAAAGATTTGCAATATGCAGGAGCAAATATTAATTTTTTACGCGATACAAATACAACATTGCAAGACATATATGGTAAAACAGATTTTGAATTACCATGGGCAGATAACGCAAAACAATTTACTGATATTGATAAAGAAGTTATAGCTAGCGGTATTCCAAAGTTTCATTATGAAGAAGAGATTGTAACCGAATCGTTGCAAAAGGGATGGCTTAAAACAAGTAAAATACCGTTGTTGAATGAAAAAGGGGAAATACAAGGCATTTTAGGAATGTACGAAAATATTACAGAGCAAAAACGAATGCTTCAGGAATTAAAAGAGCGCGAAGAATTGTACCGAATGCAATTTGAAGAGCACAATGCCATAAAAATTATACTCGATCCGGAAACAAATCAAATAGTTAACGTAAATAAAGCTGCAGTTGAAACGTATGGTTGGAGTAAGGAGGAGTTTTTACAAATGTCGGTTATTGACCTTGATGCATTGGGAGCTGAAACCTTGATTCGTGTGCAAGAATCGCGACAATTACATAAAAAATATTTTGAAACAATTCATAAAAAGGCCGATGGCTCATGCATGGATGTTGAAGTGTATTGGAGCGATATTGTTATAAAAAATAAAAATTATGTGCATAATATAGTACATGATATAACCGAGAAAAAACGCGCCGAAAACAAATTAAAACTGCAAATTCGTGCTATAGAACAAAGTCCTGTAAGTATTGTAATTACAAATAATAATGGGATAATAGAATATGTGAATCCTAAATTTTCTCAAATCACAGGATATACATATCAAGAGGCAATCGGACAAAAACCGAGTATTTTAAAATCGGGTGCTCAAACAGATGATTTTTATAAAGAATTATGGAATACTATTGTTTTAGGTCAAGACTGGTCGGGAGAAATATTGAATAAACGAAAAAATGGAGAGTTGTTTTGGGAGCAAGCAATAATATCACCTATAGTAAACGAAAAAAATGAAGTAACACATTATGTTGCAGTAAAAGAAGATATAACAGAAAAGAAACAAATGCTTGAAGATTTAATTGCTGCCAAAGAAAAAGCCGAAGAAAGTGACACGCTT
>JAJUFK010000342.1 GCA_029266015.1 Bacteroidota bacterium | reverse complement strand
CATCAATAAAGGCTTTTTTACACTTTAATAACAATTACTTAATTTGAACATTATATTCGTTTTGTACTCTTGCAGTAGTGAATGAAACGAGTATGAGATTGATTTTTTTTCTTTTTGTATTTGTATATTCTAATATTCAAGCTCAAATGTGTGTGATAGAGCATGAGCTTGATTATTCCAATATATATACTTGTGTATATGAATATGAAGATAGTTTAAATGCAATTACACTATATAATACAATATTTGATTCTATTCCTTTTTCTAAGGTTTCATCAGGTTATATTCATAAAGGTTTTTCAAAATCGTCATATATTTTAAAACTACCTATTCAAAATAAAACTAAAAAACAAATTGAGTATTATTTTTCTATCAAAAATCCGGGTTTGCAGGAAATTATTTTTATAGAATCATATAAGAATGAAGTGTTTCAAATGCAACAAGTTGGTGGGCGATATGTTTTTAATAAAAGAAAATTAGAAGACAATAATTATACATTTCAATTAACAGTTCCTGCTCAAGAAATAAGAATTTTTTATTTCATTATCAGAAATTATGGTAATATAGTGCAAATACCTATGACTATTGAAACATTTCAAGATTATCATAATTCTAAACTACATACTTATTTTTTGTTAAGTTTTTTTTATGGTTTGCTCTTATTTGCCTTTATATTCAATGTAATTCTCTTTTTTTCTTTTAAAGATAAAATATATCTTATTACGTCAGGATTTATATTAAGTCTGTTTCTATATATTTTTACAATAGATGGATTTTCATTTAAATATTTATGGAATCATAATACGTGGCTATCTTCTCGAGCTGCATACATTATAGCAATTATTTCCATTATGTTACAATGTTATACCATACAGTTATTTTATAATTTGCATGTTACATATAAATCTTGGTATAAAGTATTACAAGTGTTATATGTGATTTTAATTGTACTCTTGGGAATTTGTTGGTTACCGTATTCCTATTTTGTAGTAAGTAATTACGTATTGTATGGTATTATACTCATCATAATGATGTTTGTAACATATATGAGTGTACATATAGCAATGCAAAAAGTTCAGCATCCAAAGTTAATGATGTATGCTAATTGTATATTGTTGTGTACATATATTATGGTTTTAATACATAATACCGGAATAATATATTTAGATGTTATTCAGGTGTTTAATGGTAAATTAGGTGTGTCATTTTTAGTTCTTTTTATAAGTGCTGCGGTTTCGGAACGTTTTAGGAATTTGTTGATGCGTTCAAAAGAAAAATTAGAGTTTGAAGTGAAATTACGAACAATAGAAATTGAAGCACAAAAGGATTATTTATTTGTACAAAAGGAGCGAATTTTGTTGCAAAATTCAGAATTGAATGAAAGTATACGATATGCTTCAAAAATACAGCAAGGTATTTTCCCATCGATAGAATTTTTTCAGAGTCTTTTACCAAAATCATTTATATTCTTTAAGCCAAAAGATATTATAAGTGGTGATTTTTATTGGATTAGTGTAAAACGAGGAAAAATAATAATAGCTTGTGCCGATTGTACAGGACATGGTATTCCCGGAGCATTTTTGAGTATGCTGGGCATATCATATTTGAATACAATTGTGAATGAACAAGGAATAACAAGACCAGATGCTATACTTAATTTTTTAAGAGCTAATATAATTAAAACTTTGTGGAAAAATACAGAACAAGAACCTATGTATGATGGTATGAATATATCCTTGTGTTCATATGATGTAAAATTAAAAATACTTGAATATTCGGGAGCATACAATCCGTTTTATATAGTGAGACAAAAGTCAATAATTAAATTGGAGCCCGATAGAATGCCAATAGGTGTACATATATATGATAAACCGTTTTCGGTGCATAAGATACAACTCGAAAAAAAAGATAGAGTATATTTATTTACTGATGGTTATGTTGATCAAATAGGAGGATTAGATAATAAAAAATTAAAAAGAACCGGATTCAAAGATTTATTACTATCAATTCAAGGGCGTTCTATACAAAAACAAGCTCACAAAATAGAACAATTTTTTAATACATGGAAACAACACAATGATCAAACCGATGATGTGACTGTAATAGGTTTTGAAGTAGATTGATTATATTGAAAGTTCTATTATTGTTGAAAAATTCGACTTAGCTTATTAATAATACTTAGTTTGATTTTTTTTACAGTTGCTTATTAAAGCAGGAAATTGCATTTTGAAAATTCTTATATTTTTAGTTTATTTGTATTCTTGTGAGCGATTTTAATTATGAGGATATATTTACTTTGGGCTGCAATAGTTGTTTTAGGAATTTCTTGTTCAAGTAATTCTGTTATGACGCAACCCAATTATTTGTCAAATAATTTTTTCGATATTACTGCAATTCAATTACATGGAGCTTTTTATAGTAGTCCAAT
>JAJUFK010000016.1 GCA_029266015.1 Bacteroidota bacterium | reverse complement strand
TTTTTTGTTTTTTATATTAATTATACCATTCCATGTAAATAGCATTCCGTTTCTTCCATTGCGAGTTGGCATTACACAGTCAAACATATCGGTACCCAAAGCTATGGCTTCTAAAATATTTATAGGTGTTCCTACTCCCATTAAATATCTTGGTTTGTCTTTTGGCAAAATGCTGTTTACAACAGAAAGCATCTCATACATATCTTCTACGGGCTCGCCAACACTTAATCCGCCTATAGCATTACCTTCCATATTGTACGATGCAATATATTCTGCCGATTGTGCCCGTAAATCTTTATATACGCTTCCTTGTACTATGGGAAAAAACGTTTGTGTATATCCATACAATGGTTCTGTTTTTGTAAAGTGTTCTACACCACGAGCAAGCCAACGGTGAGTTAATTCCATTGATTTTTTTGCATAATTGTATTCACATGGGTATGGTGTGCATTCATCAAGAGCCATTATAATATCTGCTCCAATAATTCGTTGTGTATTAACTACATTTTCGGGAGTAAATACGTGTTTTGAACCGTCAATATGCGATTTAAATACTGCTCCTTCTTCGGTGAGTCTTCGATTGTGTGAAAGTGAGAAAACTTGGTATCCGCCGCTATCGGTTAAAATTGGTTTATTCCACCCATTGAATGTATGTAAACCACCAGCTTTACGAATAGTGTCAAGTCCGGGACGGAGATATAAATGGTATGTGTTTCCTAAAATTATCTGAGCATTTATATCATCACGTAACTCACGCATGTGTATCCCTTTTACAGAACCAACTGTACCTACAGGCATAAAAATAGGAGTTTGTATTGTTCCGTGGTCGGTACTGATAGTTCCGGCACGTGCTTGTGAATGAGTATCAGTAGATGATATTGTAAATTGCATGTAAAAAATTTTGGCAAATATAATATAAAGCAGATATATACACGAGTAGTCTGCTAAAAATCGTGTTATTTTAAATAAAATCAATACAAATATAATTCACAAATAAATTCTTGTAAAACCATTTTCTATATATGGAATTACTGTTATTTTTGAATAACAATAATTTGAGAATGTTTAGTGTTACCACATTGAACCCACAGCGTGTATAAACCTTGAGGCAGTGAATGTATATATACAGTTTCGCCTGGATTGATTTGGTCTTGTTTCCAAACTACAATTCCGGCAATATTGCTCAAGGTAGCTTTGCATTTGTATTGTGATTGTATATCAATTGTTATATCATCGGTAGATGGGTTTGGGTACACTTGTGTGTATAGTTGTGGTGTCAAAATTGATGTTTCACAGGTTTGAGCTTCGGCTATGTTGCTCATAGCTAAAGTATAGGGGCCACTTTCAATTTTTAAAATTCCACTTGTAATACAAGCTTGTTCTTTTTTAACACCTATTTTGTAATATCTTGCCCCCATTGGATTTGTGTCATTCCATTCGCTAGCCACTTTAGCATCAACGGAATCGTGTAATACTAAATTATTTTTTGTAGTTCCACGATAAATATAGTACCAAACAGGAACAAATTCTCCTGATTCGTCAATATAATCGGTCCAGTCTAACACATTACTTACACCATCGGTTCCGGGTGAAACACCTAAATGAATTGTTTGATGAAATGGACTCAATTGAGATTTGTGTTTACACGCATCTTCAGTTTGTATAACATATCGCGATGGCGATTGTAATGGATTTGTAATATAATCATCAAAATATGATTGTCGTACAGAATCTACACTGCCTATCCATTTATATTCACCTCCACTCATTTTATATATATGAACTTTTTCTATACTTGAATTCCAAACTTTTTCCCAAATTATTTTGTTGGTGCCTAAATCTCTGTCAATTGTTACTAAGCAAATTGGGTAGGAAGGAGTTTCTATACTTACGGTTGCTTGTGCCGTTTGTGTACAGTTATTATAATCGGTTACAGTAAGAGTATATTTCCCTTGTGCCAATTCTTGTATATTTTGTGTTTGCGATTGTTGTGACCATTTGTATGAATATGGTGCTGTTCCGCCAATAACAGATGCAGATATAGCACCGTTTTGAGCATTACATTCTGCGTTTGTTACTTGTAACTGAATATCTAATGTCTCGGGTTGTGTAATAGTAAATACTTCAGAAGCTAAACAACCTCGAGCATCATACACATTAACACTGTATAATCCCGGAAATAATCCTTGTACTGTTTTAGTTTGTAATCCTATATTCCATCGGTACAAGTATGGCTCTACTCCGCCTTTGGGAATAATAGTTGCCGAACCATTACCTAATCCATTGCACGTAACATTGTTTGTTTCTACATCTATATCAAATAAATCGGGTTGGTTAACTGTACTTTGTATTGTATATGAGTCGTTACAAGCATCGCTTATAATACATTCATATGTTCCTGCAGGAATATTTTTTTGAGTAAATCCTTGAAATTGGTTATTCCATGAAATTGTATATGGTTCAATACCTTTACTTGCTTCTATACGTATAGTTCCATCTGATTTACCGTAGCATGTAACATCTTCAATCGACATTGTATAGGTTAATTTTTGAGGTTCTTGAATAGTTGCTGTTTTTACAATATTGTCGTCGCAGGCATCGGTAATTGTTACAGAATATGTTCCAGCCGGTAGATTTATATTATTGGCATCGGTAAAAGAATTATTCCAATTGTATGAATATGGTAAAGTTCCTCCGCTAACCTGAACGAGAATTGAACCATTTGATTTGCCAAAACATGTTGCATTGGTTGCGGTAATTTGAGCTTGCAAAGGTTCGGGTTCAGTAATAGTAGTAGTAAGCATTTTTTTACAACCGCGAGAGTCTTGCACTTGAACAGTATATTTGCCTTGTGGTAAACTCGAAATTCCTTGTGTGTTTTTGCCATTACTCCAAATGTATGAATATGGTACAGTTCCTCCATTTACCAATGCCAATGCACTTCCATTGAGAGCTCCTATACAGGTAATATTGGTTGATGTTAGTTCTAATTCTAATTCAAGAGGCTCTTCTATATCAATGCTATCAGTAATAGAAGAGCAAGCATCTGTAAGAGTAACAGTATAGTAACCTTTTGATAGATTTGTAATTGTAGATGTTGTTTCTCCTGTTTCCCACGTAATAGTATAAGGTGATTGAGCATGTACTATATCAATAGATGCTTTGCCATCAGTAAGACCATTACATGAAATATCAGTTGATGTAAGGTTGTATGTGAGTCTTGGAGGTTGTGTAATAGTAATTTTTTGTTTAATTGTTGTGCCGCAATTATCTTGTGCGGTAAGCATATATTCTCCGGCAGTAAGCGAAAGTAGTTCGGTATTTGACAGTGTATTACCTAAAGAATTTTCAACTGAAATAGTATATGGAAGTGTACCTCCTTGCGGAACAGCAGAAATACTTCCGGTAGCTGTGCCGTAACAGGTAACGTTTGATGTATTTATTTGTACATTAAAAGGTTGTGGTTGACAAATTTCTACCGATGTGCTTGTAAAACAACCATTATTGTCGGTAATATTTGCAATATAATTTCCTGCAAACAAACCTTGAACATATTGAGTTTTTTGTCCGGAAATCCAATTAATGATATATGGTTCGGAACCTCCTTCTATACCAATACTTGCTTCTCCATTACCACCATTGTAGCACGTTACATGTTTGTAATTTGTAATGTAGGCTAATAATTCTTTTGGTTCGGTTATGGTAATATTAGCTGTTTTTGTAGAATCACACATGTCTTTAATTTCTATTTTGTAGTCGCCTGCGCGAAGTGTGTCAATAGATATAAATGCTTGATTGTATGATGGTATTGTTATATATGGATTAAATATGCCGCTATTATCTTTTTTAAATAAACGAATGGAATAGGGGGAAACACCTCCCGAGATTTGTGTTGTTAGTTTTCCATTTGCCTGAGAAGCACATTTTACATTTTGTTTTGATACAGCTATAGTTAATAATGGAACAGAATTAACTGTTACCGAATTTGTAGCTGTTTTGTCGCAGGCATCGGTTACTTTTACATGATATATATTATTAGTAGGTTGATTTATAATTGATTGTCCGGTAACTTTTGCACCACTTGGTAAAGTCCATTCATAAGAGTATGGTGATTTACTTCCGTTTCCGTAAGCCGTAAGATTAGCAGTACTACCTCCACAACCACTTATACTTGGAATAATAGATACTGTTGGAGGAGAATAAACTTGAATAGATTTTGAGTAAGAATCAATAGTGCCTATACAACGGTCTCCATTTTGAACTTCACAAGTAAATGTTTTTGTACTATTAGGCATAGTAAAAGATAGTTGGTTGTTTGTGGTTGCAAAAACTTGTCCCGGAACTATATTATTGTCAACTTTCCAACGATATTGAACCGGAGCTGCGAGTGGGTTGGAATTTATAACTGCAGAAAGGGTAATAGTAGAACCATCGCATACTGTTTCTGCCGATGTTGTAATATTTGTAATATCGGCCGGAACTTGTAGTAATAATGTACATACTTCACTAGTTATTGTTTTACAAGCTCCTACCGATGTTAATCTGAATTGCATATTATGATATGATTCGGCATTCGGGATAATTTTAAGAGATGTAGTGTTGTAATCTCTAAATACTGTGCCGGCATTTGCTGCAGTAATTTTTGTCCATGTAGTACCACCGTTTGGTAAATATTCCCATGTGTGTGTATAAGAGTGAAAATTGTTGTAGCCATTTATAGTAAAAGTAAAGTCAGTTTGAGTGTTGATACATACAGTTTTAGTTTTACTGGTAGGAGCAAGTGCGGCAAATGATTCATTAAATGCAGGAGCTATATATACTCCTAAATCGTTGAGTGATTGTGAACGATAGTTTACACACGTGTGAACTATAGCTAAACGGTAATCATATGTACCGTCTCTATATGTATCGGCAGGAAAATAAAATGGATTTACCGAACCACTACTTATTTCAGACCATACTCCGGGATTGGCATTGAGTTCGCGTTCCCAAAATACTTGGGTTTGGTCGCCGGTTACATCAAAATCAGGAATTATGGTGGCATTTTGTCCGGGACAAGCATATGATACTTCAACTTGTAAAGGTTGTACTACCGGAGCTAACGCTTTTGAAAATCCTATAGGAGCAGTAAACGTTGTTCCTCCTTTGTTTGTAATTGAACAAAAATATACAATATGATAAATTGTGCTGGAATTAAATTCTGTTTCATAATTTACTGTAAAAATTTTGTCTGTTGCTTTGGAAATTGCAGCCCAAGCACTCCATTGGTATGTTCTGGTTAGGCGGTTGTATACAGCAACAGATTTGAACCATTGAAATGTATTTAATGTTATAGAAGTTGTAGCACTCATAGAAATACTAGTACCGCTGCAAATATTTACAATTTTACCTGCTTTATTTACACCGTCAATATATGGTCCTACTGTGCCTAAGGTATAAGGTGGAGTGGGAGGAAGCGGATTGTAACTAGCAATGGTTCCATCGGTACCACCTATTATAATTTTTTGTGAAAACGTAAATGATGTAAAAAAAATGAGAATAATTACGGTAAATATTGAGGTATATAAGTGTTTCATAATCATTGTTTTTTGTTGTTCTTATTTAGAAGATTTGAGGGGGTAAATGTACATATATTACTTAGTAAAATCAATAAATAATATAAAAAAATGGGTATAAAAATGTATGCGTATTGTGGTGCTGATGTTACTTTGTGTAAAAACAAAAATTTTTTATAAAGGTTGGGTGTATTGTTCTACATCAGTTAACTCTATATGTGAACCTGCCAAAATTACCAATCGTTCTATAACATTTCTAAATTCACGAATATTTCCTGTCCACGGGTATGTTTGTAATTTTTGAATTGCTTGCAATGATATAGTTTTTTTAGGAACTCCCATATCTTTACAAATATCATTTATGAAATGTTCAGCAAGTTGAGGTATATCATCAAGTCTTTCGGCAAGAGAAGGAACTTTTATAAGAATTACGCTTAAACGGTGGTACAAATCTTCACGAAAGTTTTTGTTGGCAATCTCTTGTTTTAAGTCTTTATTAGTAGCGGCCAATACGCGCACATCAACTTGTATGTCTTTGTCGCTTCCTACACGAGTAATTTTTTTCTCTTGCAATGCTCGTAAAACTTTTGCTTGAGCCGAAAGACTCATGTCTCCTATTTCGTCGAGAAAGATTGTGCCACCTTCTGCTTGTTCAAATTTCCCAATACGAGTTTTAATTGCCGAAGTAAAGGCACCTTTTTCGTGCCCAAAAAGTTCACTTTCAATAAGTTCAGACGGTATTGCTGCACAATTTACTTCAACAAATGGAGCATTTTTTCTATTACTTTGATCGTGAATGGCACGAGCAACTAATTCTTTTCCGGCACCATTAGGGCCGGTTATTAGTACACGAGCATCTGTGGGGGCTATTTTTGCAATTATTTCTTTTATATGTGTAAGTGCTTCTGAATTACCTATCATTTCATATTTTGACAATACTTTTCGTTTCAGTACAGTTGTTTCTTGTACTAATGAAGTTTTGTCAAGTGCATTTTTTACGGTAATTAAAATTCTGTTTAAGTCTAATGGTTTTGATATAAAATCATAAGCTCCATGTTTTATGGCATCTACGGCAATATCAATAGTAGCATGCCCCGAAATCATTATTATGGGAATATCGCCACGTTCTTCTATTGCAGCTTTTAAGAATTCGATACCATCCATGTGAGGCATTTTTATATCAGAAAACACTAAATCAAATTTTTGTGTTTTTAATTTTTCAAGACCTTCTATTCCATGTTCAGCAGTTTCTACTTTATGTTTTTCAAATTCTAAAATATCTTTTAACGAATTTCTGATTGCACGTTCGTCGTCAACAATTAAAATAGATGCCATAGTTTATATATGAGTTAATAATTGTTCAAGTGTAATGGTTACTACGCCGGGTTGTTCGCAAGCTAAACCTGCAGCAATATTTGATACACGAGCAATTTCTTCTATTGGTAATTGTGCCAAAAAGCAAGCTATTGCTGTACTAATTACGGTATCGCCGGCTCCCGAAACATCGGCTACATGCCTTACCTGGCTTGGTATATGAGTGTAATTGTGTTGATTTGCTATGAAAATTCCATGTTCAGAAAGGGTTATCATAATCATTTCAATAGAATGTTTAAGCATAAATTCTTTGGCAAGAATATATACATGTTCTATATCTTGTTTTTTACATTGTTTGCCAATTCCTTCTGTAAATTCTTTGAAATTAGGTTTAAACAAGGTTGTAGAATTATAATATAAAAAGTTTCGTTTTTTGGGGTCAACAAAAATCGGAATATTATATTTATGTGCAAATTTTGTTACAAAGTCAATTAATTCTTTGGTTATTACTCCTTTGTCATAGTCTTGAAACACAATAGCAGCAATTTTTTTGCTTGTCAATAATTTTTGTATTTTTTTACATATTTCTGCAGTTAATTCCGGCGAAATACTGTTTGTTTGTTCATTGTCAACTCGCAATATTTGATGGTTTCCGGATAAAATTCGAGTTTTTACGGTAGTTTTTCGTTGATTATGAATAATACAATGTTCATCACTTACTCCCGATTCAAGTAATAAATTTCGCATAGTATTGCCTGCTTCGTCATTGCCAATTACTGTGCAAATAATTGGTTGTAGTCCTAAAGCAGAAAGATTTTTTACCACATTTGCAGCACCACCAAGTCGGTGTTCTGTATGAGTTACACTTACTACCGGTACAGGAGCTTCTGGTGAAATGCGATCTACATTTCCCCAAATATATGTATCTACCATTACATCTCCTATTACAAGTACAGGTTTTGATTGTATTGTGGTAAATTGTTGTTTATAATTCATTGCAAAAAATAGTAAAATTGTTTTAAAATTATATGTATATTTGAAAAACAAAAAGTGTGTAAATATAATAGTTTTACACGGCATAGAATTCATAAGAGAAAAAAAACTTATATTTTTTGAGCGTTTTGAAACCGAATGATAGACCAATAGTGGGTAAAATAGTAGTCTTTGTATATAGTATATTAGTTTTTTGTAATTTTTCTATTGCTCAATCTGAAAAAAAAATCGATAGCCTTCAGCTAGTTTTGCAGAAAACAAAAGGGTTTCAACAAATCGAAATACTCTCAAAGTTGAGTCAGGAGTATTTAAATGTTTCTGAAAAACAAGCATTTGTATATGCATATAAAGCATTAGAATTGGCAAGTAAAAGCAATAATCAAAATTATTTGTCACAAGCATATTTTGAATTAGGTACTATTCATTATAAAATTACAAGCTTTGATTCCTCATTGTATTATTACAATAAATCGCTGAGAACCAGTATGTCAAATGAAAAAACAGCGCTTATTCTTGACAATATTGGCGTGTTGTATAAAGATAAAAGTTCTTATGATTCAGCATTAATTTTTCATAATCAATCGCTTAAACTTAAAGAAACGCTTGGCGATAGAATGGGCGTTGCTGTTTCATATACCAATATTGGTAATGTATACTTTCAAATGAAAAAATTTGATGATGCACTTGATTATTATAATCAGGCTCTTGCAATTAGAAAAGAAAAACAAGATAAATCTTTGGTAGCTGCATCTCTTAATAATGTAGGTGATGCATATAAAAATATGTTACAGTATGATAAAGCATTAGCTTGTTTTAATGAAGCTTTGGCAATTCAAAAAGAGATTGGAAATAAAGCAACTATAGCAAATACGCTTCATTATATTGGTAATTTTTATTTTCAATTAAAAATATATGATAAAGCACAAGAATATTATATGAAAGCCTTAGAAATAAGGACAGAACTTGGGAATAAAAATGATATTGCAGCTACGCTATTTAATATTGCTACTGTTCATAGAGATATAGGTAATTACCGCGAGGCTTTAAAATATTACGATAAAGCATTAACTCTGCGTAGAGAAACCGGTGCAAAAGAGGCAGAAGCTCATATTTTGACCGCATTAGGTGGTTTGTACAAAAATAAAAAATTGTACAAATTGGCAATTTATAATTATGAATTGGCTCTTGAAATGTATTCTAAAATGGGCAACAAACAGCATATTGCAAGTTCATACGAACGTTTAGGTATAGCATATAAAGACACTTGTTTGTATGCAAAAGCTCAAGAATATTATACGTTGGCATATTCTTATTTTTTGCAAGTTCAAAACATGATAGGTGTTGCCCGTATATATAATTATTTAGGTAATTTATATAAAGAAAAAAATGATGTGCCACTATCGTTGCAATTTTATTCTCGTTCATTTCATTTGTATGATTCGTTACGAAATAATGTTGGTATGGCGCAGGTTTCAAATAATATTGCAAAATTGTACGAAAAAATTGGAAATCAAGCGAATGCCATAAGTAATTATAAAACAGCATTGCATTTAGCTCAGCAATCAAAAGAATATGATTTAAAACAAGAAGTTGCTTTTGCTCTATATACTATTTATAAATCAAATAAACAATTTGCTCAAGCCTTAGACTATTATGAAATATATACAGCTACTAAAGATACTATAGCTCATAATAAAAATGTTCAACGCATAGCTGAAATTGAATTTGAAACGAATATTAAATTACTTGAACAAATTAACGAAAATCAGGATTTGAAACTTCGTGAAGAACAAGCTAAACGAACACAATTTACATTATACTTAATAATTGCAATTATTATTCTTATTATAATTTTATTGTTTTCGTTTTTGTTGTATCGTCAGTTTACTCAAAAAGAAAAGGCGTATAATTTATTATCAGAAAAGAGTAATGAATTGGAACAAGCATATTCTAATTTAGAACAACTGCATGCAATTCTTAAGGAGCGCAACGAAAAAATTACCGATAGCTTGAGTTATGCGAAACGAATACAAAAAGCTATATTACCACAAGAGTCTATTATTGAAAAAGCGTTTGCGCGTAATTTTATATATTATCTACCAAAAGAAATTGTAAGTGGTGATTTTTATTGGTTTACAACACAACGCGAATATGCGTTCTTTGCTGTAGTAGATTGTACCGGTCATGGTATTCCGGGAGCGTTTATGTCAATGGTAGGAAATACATTACTCAATCAAATTGTGAATGAACAGCATTTTACAGAACCAAGCGAAATATTGCAAAAACTAGATAAAGAAATCATAAAAACTTTGAAACAATATGATGAACATACCAAACAAGAAGATGGTATGGAAATTAGTTTAATTCGATACAACACCAAAACCAAACAATTAGTTTTTGCAGGAGCCGGACATAAAATTATTGTAGCCTACAATAATTCAATAGAAATTATTTCAAGTAGTATTTTTTCTATTGGTGGTATGCATTCAATAAAAAAAGATAATAATGTAACATTTGAACAAATTGATATGAAAATAATACCCGGTACAACTATTTATTTATTTACCGATGGATATATTGATCAATTTGGAGGAGAATGTGACGAACGTTTTTCAACCAATAGATTTCAAAAATTAATAGCAGATATTCAATCGTATGATTTGTGTGAACAATACATTCATATTAGCAAAACATTTGATGATTGGAAAGGTGCAACTTCACAATTAGATGATGTGTTGGTAGTTGGAATTTCATTGTAAATTACTTTTGATGTTTGTAATACAATGTGTTCAATTGCTTGTTGTGAATTTTAGATAATGTTATAAGTGCTACTATTGTACCGCATAATGCTGTAAACATATCCGATTGAGCGTCCCATTCATATCCCTGAGTTCCTAAAAACGCTTCGGCAGTTGCTCCTTGTAATTCAGCTGTCCACCATTCAATTATTTCATACATAGCACTAATTGCCAAACAAATACTAACGATAATAAACGCCAACCATTTGCTCTGTTTTAATGGGCTTGTTCGCAACAAAAGTTCTCGTGTAAGTAGTGCCGGAATAAATCCTTGTGCAAAATGACCTATTTTATCATAATTGTTTCTGCTTTGATTGAACAAATCTTGAATCCAAAAACCTAATGGAACTTTGGCATATGTATATATGCCACCTATTGCCAGAATTATAAAATGAACTATTAGCAATATATATAACAGACGAGTTAATGGAAATGTGTTATATGTAAAAAATAGTATAGGTAATGCTATGATGATTGGAAAAACTTCTAAAAACCAAGTAAATGTATCAACACAAAATATATATGAGATAATGAGAATGATTACTGTAATTATAGAAAAAATAAAAGGATATGATTTTTTTCTGCTTGTTGTCATAAACTAATATTAATCAAAGGATTGGTTTGTTTGTTTAGACATTTGCAATAATTCGTCGAATTCTTTAGGACTTAAATCACTTAAATAGTAGTTGATTGGATTTACCGGATTACCATGACGACGAACTTCGTAGTGTAAGTGAGAACCGGTAGAAGTTCCGGTGTTTCCTACCATACCTATAATATCTCCGCGAGAAACTTTTTGCCCCGGTCTTACTAATATTTTACTCATATGACCATATACAGTTTGAAAACTGAATCCGTGATCAATAAGAACCATTTTACCATATCCATGGCTGTATTCTGCTTCGCGAACTATACCATCACCGGTGGCATATATTTTAGTACCGGTTGGAGCTGTTAAGTCAATTCCGGTATGCATTCTATATGTTTTATACACCGGGTGAATTCTATATCCAAAACCTGATGAAAATTTATAATTCCTAAGTGGTTGAATAGCAGGAATACGTTTAAGCATATCTTTTTTATTTTTGGCAAGAGAAATAATTGTGTCAAATGATAGAGATTGAATATATACTTTTTTATTAAGAATATCAATTCTATTGGCAGTTTCAATTACCAATTCCATATTTGGCTTTGATTGTAATTCAGCATATCTGTTTACTCCGCCAAAACCGGCATTCCGAATCTCGGCAGGTATAGGATTTGCTTCAAAAATGACTCTATAAATATTATTATCGCGTTCTGCCATGTCTTCCAACAATGTTTCCAGATTTTTTATGCGATTGTCTAATATGCTGTATTGATTTCGTAATTCGGCATTTTCATCCATTAAGGCATGTTCGCGAGCCGAAGGAAAAAAGTGTAACCACGTAAACATGAAAATAAATCCAACAGTAACAAATCCAACAAAATATGTAATGCCTATCATTACAATTTTTTTTGTTGAATGCTCAATTTTTTCGTACGTTAACGATTCGGCATTAAATCTGTATTTCCCTTTTGCCATATTGATTTTTTAGAAAATCGGATACAAGTACTATTATATTGTGTAGTTACATATAATTTTTGTAGGTAACCAATTTCTTAGTTTCATTTTTTATAATAAGGTGCAAAAATACACAAAAAAAATATACTTTTGCACTTTTATAGCTAATATGTAGAATAAGTATTATATAAGTATTTCAAAATCAATATGAACGCTCAGGAATTACGACAATCGTTTTTAGATTTTTTTGCATCAAAGCAACATACAATTGTGCCATCGGCTCCTATGGTTGTAAAAGGTGATCCAACCTTAATGTTCACCAATGCAGGAATGAATCAATTTAAAGATATTTTTTTAGGAAATTCTCCTATAGTATCGCCTCGTATAGCCGATTCTCAAAAATGTTTGCGAGTATCCGGTAAGCATAATGATTTGGAAGAAGTAGGGCATGACACATATCATCATACTATGTTTGAAATGCTCGGAAACTGGTCGTTTGGGGATTATTTTAAATCAGAAGCAATAGCATGGGCATGGGAATATTTAACAAACGTATTGTCTATAAACCCTGAATGTTTATATGCTACTGTATTCCAAGGTGATGCTGCTGATGGAACAGAGTTTGATAAAGAAGCTTATGATATATGGAAACAATATTTACCTGAAGATAGAATTTTGATGGGTAATAAAAAAGATAATTTCTGGGAAATGGGGGAAAGTGGTCCTTGTGGTCCATGTTCAGAAATTCATGTTGATATTCGAAATGCCGATGAAAAAGCAAAAAAACCAGGAAGAGAATTAGTGAATAATGATCATCCGCAAGTAATAGAAATTTGGAATCTGGTGTTTATTCAATTTAATCGAAAAGCAAATGGCTCTTTAGAATTATTGCCGGATAAGCATGTTGATACAGGTATGGGATTTGAACGTTTGGCTATGGTTGTGCAAGGTAAACAATCAAATTATGATACAGATGTGTTTCAACCATTGATTAAAGAAATAGCTTCAATATCGGGTACTACATATGGTGCAAATACAAAGCAAGATATAGCAATGCGAGTAATAGCAGATCATATTCGTACTATTGCATTTGCTATTGCCGATGGACAACTGCCATCAAATATAAAAGCAGGATATGTAATTCGTAGAATATTGCGTCGTGCAGTACGATACGGGTATACATTTTTACATATGCAAGAACCGTTTATGTATCGATTGTTGCCTGCACTTATAAGTTCTATGGGGCAAGCATATCCGGAGTTACCTGCTCAAGAAAAATTAATTTCAAAAGTTATTTTCGAAGAAGAAAAATCATTTTTACGTACTCTTGCAACCGGAATCCAATTATTAGCTTCAATTATTGATAAAACAAAACAAGCCGGAAAAACAGAAATAGAGGGTAACGATGCTTTTGTTTTGTATGATACATATGGATTCCCGTATGACTTGACTACATTGATTGCAAAAGAAAATAATTTGAGCGTTGACGAACAAGGATTTACTGTAGAATTAGAAAAACAAAAGGAACGTGCTCGACAAGCTACCAATATTTCAACCGGCGACTGGATTGAATTGCAACAAGGTAATGGAAATAGTTTCATAGGGTATGATACAACTCAAGCTACAGTAAGCATTTTGAAATACAGAAAAGTACATGTAAAAGGAAAAGATTTATATCATATTGTATTTGATCAAACTCCTTTTTATGCAGAATCCGGAGGACAAGTTGGTGATAGCGGATATATTGAAGCACATGGAGAAAAAGTATATGTATTAGACACTCAAAAAGAAAATAATTTAATTATACATATTACTGAAACAATTCCTGCAGATTGCGATATAGAGTTTCATGCTGTAGTAAATGAAAAAAACAGAGTGTTAACTCAAAATAATCATTCAGCTACACATTTATTGCATTTAGCTTTACAACAAGTATTAGGAACTCATGTTGAACAAAAAGGTTCACTCGTTAATCCTGAACGATTACGATTTGATTTTGCTCATTTTCAAAAAATGACAGATGAAGAAATACGTAAAGTTGAGATTTTAGTAAATGAAGCTATTCGTTCCAATATTCAGTTACAAGAGTATCGTGAAACTCCTATAGAAGTGGCAAAAAATATGGGGGCTAAGGCCTTATTTGGCGAAAAATACGGTGATACAGTTCGTGTAATACAATTTGGTAATTCGGTGGAATTATGCGGTGGCACACATACCCATGCAACGGGAACAATCGGTTTTTTCAAAATTATATCTGAAGGAGCTATAGCTGCGGGAATACGCAGGATAGAGGCTGTAACTGCCGATAAAGCACAGGCATATGTGTTTGAAACAATTGATATTGTTTCAGGTATTAAAGAAATGCTAAAAAATCCTGCTCAGGTATTGCAGCATGTAGAGTCATTGATTAATGAAAATGTACAATTAAAAAAGCAGATTGAACACTTTGAAAAACAACAAGCATTGGCTCAAGCTTCTCAATTAGTGAATGAATTACAATTAAAAGGGAATGTTAATGTTATTGTAAAACAAATTGAAGTGTCAAATGCAGGTGCATTAAAAGATATTGTATTTGCAGTTAAGGAAAAACTTGATTCTTTTGTAATTGTTTTAGCTGCAAATTTAGATGGAAAAGCTCATATAGCAGCGTCTGTATCAAAAGATATAATTGAAAGTAAACATATAACAGCTCAAGAAATTATAAAAGCAGCATCATCTCATATACAAGGTGGTGGTGGCGGACAACCTAATTTTGCAACAGCAGGAGGTAAAAATCCTGCGGGAATATCAATAGCATTACAAGAAGTTTCTAAAATTATAGAACTGTTGTAAAACAATTTTTGCGGAGTATTGTTAGTTATACAAAAAAATAATAGTATGAAACATATAAGAACAGTAGTAATAGTATGTTGTTTTTCAATGCTCTTTAGTGCTTGTAAATCAACTAAACAAGCTCAGGCACTGCGTGATTGTAATTATTCGTTTGCTTCAATTTCTAATCTTAAAGTAGGTGATGTATATATTCAAGGTAAGCAAAGCTTCAGAGATTTGAGTCTGCAGGAAACTATGGGGTTATCACAATTACTTATGGCTCGTAAATTACCGGTATCACTTACGGCACATATTGCAATTCAAAATCCAAATTCTAAAACAGCTGCTATTGATGCATTAGAGTGGATTTTGGAAGTGCGTAGCAAGGAAGTAGCAAAAGGTGAAGTAACAAAACGTGTAGAAGTAAAACCCGGACAAACAATTCAAGTGCCTATAGATGTTGCTACTGATTTGGGGAATATTTTTAAAGCATTTACCATGAAAGAAATTACTGATGTAATGTTTAATATTTCAAATGCAGATGGTATACCTATAGAGGCAAAATTAAAAATTAAACCAAGTATTACTGTTGGTCGAAAACAAATTAAAGCTCCATCATACTTTGTGATAGATGTAATGAAGTAATCTAACTTATTGTAAAAGAAAAAAATATTACTATTATTCATTGTTAAGAAACAAAATAATTGTATTTTCGTAAGAACAATCATTAAGCGGTTTTAACGAAAGTATAAGTATGAATGTATCTGTACAATTTTTTGCATATTTTTCTTTATTTGCGTTTTTTGTATCGCTTATTATAGGTATATACATTTTTGCCAAATTTCCTCGTATTACAATCACTCGCATGTTTTTTAATATTTGTTTATTGTTGGCAGGTATTAATTATGTAGAATATGAAATGCGAATATCGCAAACTATACACGAAGCTGAATTATGGGGACATTTATATGCTATTTGGCCTTTTATTTTGTCTACTACATTACATTTTTTATTACTATTTAGAGGAGTTATTAAAAAGCCATTTATAACTCATTCTTTGCTCTATCTACCTGCTATTGTAATTTTTTATATAGAACTTACTACAGATTATATATCATTTAAACCGGTTCAAACAAATTGGGGGTATACAACAGAACCTGCCGAAGGCGGTTGGTTTATTTTTTCATCGGTATGGACACTATCTATATTAGCAGCGATTTTATTTAGGGCATATCAAAATTTTTTGTTGGCAACAGGTATTAAGAAGCGTCAAGCTTTTTTTATATTTATTGGATTGGTAATTAACTTTTTAATTGGTATTTGTACTGATTTTTTATTCAAAATAGTTCATGTAAATACGCCTGCTGTGGGGTATTCATATAGTATAATATCATTTGGATTAATAGCATTTGCCATTAATAGATATCATCTTTTTGAGTTAACTCCCGAATCTTTGGCCGGTAAGATTATAGCAACAATTTCTGAAATGGTTTTTTTGGTAAATTCTAAAAAACAAATTGTTGAAATAAACCCTGCAGCTTTGCAAGTATTAAAGTATTCTAAAGAAGAATTAATTGGAAAACCCATTGATTCTATAATACATAATTCCGGAGAATTGTGTGCTACGTGTTGTAATTTAATATCTACAAAAAAATCGGTTGATTATGATGCTGTTTTAGTAACATCAGAACATAAAAAAATTCAAGTTTCATTGTCGTGTAATCCAATTTTTTTGGATAATAAAAATGATTTTGGAATCGTGTTTATAGGTCGTGATAGTACCGAACGTAAAAAAGCAGAAGCACGGTTACGTAACGAAAATATTAAACTTGAAGATTTAGTCTCAAAACGAACAGAAAATTTGTCAAAAATAAATGCTCAATTGCTGGTTGAAATTAGTAAATATGAAAAAACCGAAAAAAAACTATTGCAAACTATTCAACAACTTGAAGTTAATGAACGAAATAAGATAGCTTTTTTTGATAATTTGGCACATGAAATAAGTACTCCCGTAAATGCTATTATTGGGTTTAGTGATTTGTTACGAGACGATCAAATAACAAAAGAAGATATTAATAAATATACTTCTATAATTCAAGCTAGTTCTGTGCAATTACAAGGTATAGTCAAAAATGTGGTAAGTATGGCTACCATCAATAATAACAAAGAAGTTGTGAATTTAGAAGAGGTTAATTGTAATTATATACTCAATGGATTACATACATTGTTTAAACCAAAAGCAGATAAGAAAAAACTTGAATTTACTTGTTTTAAAAAATTACGTGACGAGGAAGCAATTGTTATAACAGATCAAATAAAACTTACACAAATTATTTCTAATTTATTAACCAATGCATTTAAGTTTACCAGCGAAGGTTATATTCATTTTGGATATACAATTTCTACCGATAAAATTACATTTTTTGCCCTTCCTTGGGAAATCCCGCTAACGCT
>JAJUFK010000044.1 GCA_029266015.1 Bacteroidota bacterium | reverse complement strand
TCTATTTGATATTTAATTTTATTTACACGATAATCTATTTGTGATTTTTCTCCATTTCCATTAACTATGGTTTTGTTGTCTTTGTAAATAGAAACTTTTTCGCAACGACCTAACATATCAAGAGTTGCAGCATCTAATTTAAGACCTGTTTCTTCAGAAATTACTGTTCCTCCTGTTAATATAGCAATATCTTGTAACATTTCTTTACGTCTATCACCAAATCCCGGAGCTTTTACTGCTGCAATTTTTAATGAACCGCGTAATTTATTTACAACCAATGTTGCAAGTGCTTCGCCATCTACATCTTCTGCTATTATTAATAACGGACGACCGGTTTGCACGCTTTGCTCAAGTATTGGTAATAAATCTTTCATTGACGATATTTTTTTATCGTAAATTAAGATATATGGATTTTCCAATACTGCTTGCATTTTTTCTGTATCAGTTACAAAATATGCCGAAAGATATCCTCTGTCGAATTGCATACCTTCTACTACTTCTACCGTAGTTTCTGTACCTTTTGCTTCTTCTACAGTAATTACTCCTTCTTTTTTAACACGTTTCATAGCTTCTGCTATTAATCCGCCTATTTCTTCATCGCCATTAGCCGATATAGTTGCAACTTGTTTTACTTTGTCACCATCACCGGGAATTGTTTCTGCTTGGGCATTTAAACTCGCTACAACTGCAGCTACTGCTTTATCTATACCACGTTTTAAGTCCATTGGGTTTGCACCGGCTGCAACGTTTTTAAGACCTACACTTACAATTGATTGTGCAAGCACTGTTGCTGTAGTAGTTCCATCACCTGCATTGTCATTAGTTTTTGATGCAACTTCTTTTACCATTTGTGCACCCATGTTTTCAAATGGATCTGCCAATTCAATTTCTTTTGCTACAGTAACACCATCTTTAGTAATTTGTGGTGCACCAAATTTTTTTTCAATTACTACATTACGTCCTTTGGGGCCTAATGTTACTTTTACTGCGTTTGCTAATGCATCAACTCCTCGTTTTAAAGAGTCACGAGCATCAATGTCAAATTTTATATCTTTTGCCATAATTGTGTATTATTTAAAAAATTGAACTGAATTATAAAATAAGTAATATATCAGATTGAGAAAGTAATAAATATGAATCACCTTCAATGCTAATTTCAGTGCCTGCATATTTACCATATAATACAGTATTTCCAACTGCTACTTCCATTTCTTCGTCTTTTTTGGGTTTTCCTACTGCAACTACAGTACCTTGTAGAGGTTTTTCTTTTGCTGAATCAGGAATTATAATTCCTCCTGCAGTTTTTTGTTCTGCTTCAAGTGGTTTTACTAAGACCTTTCCTGCAAGTGGTCTTCCTTTAATTTCTGCCATATGTCAAAATATTTAATTGTTAAACACTGTAATTTTTGGCACAAACTGTTTCATTTTTTATGCCATTGAGTTTTTTTTTTTTAAAATTGAATTTTTGTCAGTTTTAAATTAGCAAAAAAAAGACATGGTTGCTTAAAATAGTAATTAACTGCTATTTCTGTGACAAAAAAAATGTCAGCATGTCATACATGCTGACATTTTTTACATATATATAATTTTTTATTATTGTTCTCCTTGTACTCCTTCAGCTGTTTGAATACCTTGTGGAACTTGTGTTGCATTTTCGGGTACATTGTCTTCAAAGAAAGAACGTTTTTCAATAGAAGTTTGTTTAGGTAACAATGTAGTAGCAACTATACAAAATACAACCAAAGCTATAGCCAAAACCCATGTTGCTTTTTCTAAAAAATCGGTTGTTTTACGAACACCCATAATTTGATTTGATGATGAAAAATTTGATGCTAAACCGCCACCTTTTGAGTTTTGAACTAATACAATTAATACAAGTAAAATACTTGTTGCAATTATTAAAATGTTTATTAAAACTGAGCCCATATTGTTATTCTTTTAATTTTTTTTCTAATTCTATAATTTGGTTTGCAAAGTAAATACTTTTTTGGGGATATTTCAAACTTAATTTTTTATAGATTTGAATAGCTTTATCAAAATTTTTCTGTTGCACATATATTTTTGCTAATGTTTCTGATAAATATTCACCTTCTTTTACACTTTGTCGCGATATATCTTCTTGGTTTTCAATAGCTTTGTTTAAATCTGGTTTTATTGTGTGTTCGCGAGCAAGAAATTTATCTATTAAATTATTTTGGTCAAATGTTTCAAATTGTAATTCTTCGTCTTTAAACCACATTTCGGTTGATACCGCATAATTTTTTTCAAGTTCAGGGATATTTGTTGTTTCTTCCGGTGTTTCATCAACTTGTTCTGTAAACGAAAATGATAATAAATCTTGTTGTTCAATTCTATTATCAGTTGAAATGGTAGAAGATGAAAGAAGAGTATCTATAGTTTGCTCATCATTTTTAGTAGATGTTTCAATTTTTATAGGGGGATTAGTTTGTATAGGTATAGTTTCAGCTGTATTGTGTTTGGTAATGTCGTGAATACTAAATAGTGGTCGTTCTTTATTTGTATTGTTTTGACTTTCTTGTTCTTTAATTTTTTGTATACGTTGTAAAATAATATCGGCTAATGATAGTTCTTGAGTTGGTTGTTCCTTTTCCGACAATTGTTCTAAAACAGGTTCTTGTTGCTCAATAGTTTCTGTCAATTCTATGTGTGTTTCTGATGTTTTTTTAGTTGAATCTTCAACGGAAATAGTAGGTATTGAACTATTTACACTTTCTTTTTGTGTTGAATCTAAAAGTATTTTAACAGAGTTACCGGTAACGTCATTTTCTATAGTTGTAATGTTTGGTAATTCATATATATCGTCGTCAAGTTCTATGTCTTCTAATGAACGGAATTCAATGTTTTGTATTGGAATTTCTGTTTTTTCAATAGCAGAGATATCATCTTTTGTTAAAGTTTCATCTTGAGTTGTTACATAATTTTTTATAGTATTTGTATATTCAGGTTCTACTATAAATTGTTCATTATTTTGATTAACAGAGGTATTTTCTATTGATTTTGTTTCAATTATTTCAATAATGGAAGTTTCCGGGGCAATATTACAATCTTGTGTAATTGTTGCTACTTCATCGGCTATTGCCGCTTGTGGATGAATAGTTTGAACAGTTTCTATTTGATCTACTATAATTGTATCTTCAATGTGTAGCAATTCATATAATTTTGCACGGTTACCGGCATATGTTGCTGCTATTTTAAGTTGATTATTGAAACGTATGCTTTTATTATTTTTAAGACCGCGAACATATAAAAGATGTGCAGTTTGAAAATACGGAAATTCCTCCAATAGTTTTTCGAGTTCTGCTGTTGCAGATGAATCTATTTCTAAAGGATTTTTAATACATTGTATAAAAAGCTCGCTATTCATGCTATAAAAATAGTGTATTTTTACCAATTAGCAAATGCTTCTAAAAATATATCCTCAATTATTTGATCTGATATTTGTTTGATAGCTGCTGTTTCAATAGTTGAAATATTTTGCATGGCATCAAAATCATAATATCTTGAAAATCGTTTTTCGAAACTTTTTTTAGGTTCTTTAGTGTTTTTGCATGTAATTTTTACAGTTATTGTTAATCTGTTACTTGCCGCTTGTTGTGATGCTGTTACTCCTAAATAATTTACAGAATAATCTACTATGGCACCTTCAAATAGAATATCGCCATAATTACTTACCATTGAAAGTCGAGTATTTGTTCTAATTTTTTCTTTTAACCCTTCTGTAAATACATCGCTGAGAGTAGCTTGTTTAGTAGGTGCTTGATTTTCGATATATGCTACCGAAAATGTTTTGATTTCGGGTGCTATTGATGCTCCGCTAAATGAATATTTAACCGAACACGATGCAACCAATAGTATGCAACAAATACTTATAATGATGTTATTCTTCAATATTATATTCTTTAATTTTTCTATATAAAGTACGTTCAGAAATTCCTAATTCCTGAGCTGCTAATTTTCGTTTGCCTTTGTGTTTGGCAAGAGCTCGTTTTATGAAATCAATTTCTTTTGATACCAATGATAATGATTCTTCTACTACTTCATGGGTATCAATAATGTTTTCGTCAGTTCTAACGGTTGAAATAAATGGTTTTGAAACTTCATATGATTGATTTTGCTGAGCATCAAATATCGGCATTTCTGTTTCGAATATTTTATGTAAATTTTGTGCTTGTTCTGTGCTTATATGTATATTGTGTTGATTGCCATTTATTATATCGTGAACTAATTTTTTGAGTTCGTTCATATCTTTTTTCATGTCGAACAATAATTTGAACAAGATTTCACGTTCCGAAGCATAATTTGCTTGTTCCGAATCTTTTGGAACTATTGCAGGTAATCGGGTATCATAGTTTTGTGGAATGTAAGATTTAAGAACAGAAAAGGTAATATTTCGTTCTTTTTCTAAAATAGACATTTGTTCTGCAAGATTCTTTAGTTGTCGAATATTTCCCGGCCAATTATAAGAAATTAATAAATCGGTAGCAGCTTGATCAAGTCGTAATGGTGGAATGCCATATTTTTCTGAACTGTCGTTTGCAAATTTTTTAAAAAGAAGGGGTATATCTTCTTTTCTTTCTCGTAATGGAGGAATAGTAATAGGAACCGTATTGAGACGATAATACAAATCTTCTCTGAATTTACCTTCTTCTACAGCTTTAAGTAAGTTTACATTTGTAGCAGCAACTACTCTTACATTTGTTTTCTGAATTTTTGACGAGCCTACCCGTATATATTCACCTACTTCTAAAATTCTAAGAAGACGAACTTGTGTATTCAAAGGTAATTCACCGACTTCGTCTAAAAAAATTGTTCCTCCGTTAACTACTTCAAAATATCCTTTTCTACTGTCAACAGCACCGGTAAATGCTCCTTTTTCATGACCAAATAACTCGGAATCAATTGTTCCGTCGGGAATTGCACCACAGTTTATGGCTATATATTGATTGTGTTTGCGAGCACTATTTTGATGAATTATTTGTGAAAAAACTTCTTTCCCTGTGCCACTTTCACCAACTATAAGTACAGACAAATCGGTAGGTGCAATTTGCAAGGCAGTTTCAATTGCTCTGTTGAGGCGTGTTGTATTGCCAATTATCCCAAACCGTTGTTTTATCTGTTGAACGTTCATGTTTTTTTTTAATTGTCAAAAATACAACATTTCATGTGTTGTACAATAGTATGAATTGTAATTAGTCTTTAAAAGCGATTATTCAGTATTTTTTCTAAATCATCAGGCGTATCAACCGATGCGCTTTCATATTCTGTAATTGCTGTTTTTATCACATAGTTATTTTGTAACCATCGTAATTGTTCTAAATTTTCTGCAATTTCTAATGAAGAGCGTTCTAATTTGGTAATATCTAAAAGAACTTGAGGCCTGTAAGCATATATTCCAATATGTTTGTAGTATTGGTGAGCTATATGCCAATATATTTTGTCTGCATCGCGAACAAATGGAATAGGACTACGACTAAAATATAATGCTTGCATATTTGTTCCAATTACAACTTTTGGTTTGTTAGGATTCATTAAATCTTCGGTATTTGTAATTGGTTTAATAAGGGTTGCAATTTGTGTGTCAGGTTGTTTGAAGAGTTGAATTAATTGTTGAATTTGTTCTGCAGCTATAAACGGTTCATCGCCTTGTACGTTTACTACAACTGAATATTTTAATGCACCGGGAATAGAAGAGAGTGCTTCAGCAAGTCTATCGGTACCGCTTTGGTGTTCTACAGAAGTTATTATAGCTTTTCCTCCAAAACGTTTTACTTCATGTTCTATGCGTGCATCATCTGTTGCAACCCATATATCGGGTACTACTTGTTGAGCTTGTTCATATACACGTTGAATCATTGATTTACCATGTATAATTGCTAATGGTTTACCGGGGAATCTTGTAGACCCATAACGAGCGGGAATTATGACTAAAGCTTTCATTATTGTTTATGTAAATTATTTAACACCCGGAGTTTTTTGTCGGTTATCGATTTTCACCTTTTTTAATTCTCCATTTTTATATTTTGCATAGTATAACACGTCACCTTTTAAACCATACATCTTAGTTTTACCATGTCGTACTCCATCTTTGTATTGTGTTTGTTCTTTGAGAGGGCCTTCTTTGTATCTAACTTCCCATTTCCCGTTAGGTAAACCGTCTTTATATATCATCATTCGTTCACATGTTCCCGATTGATTGTAATATTGCCATGTGCCGGTCATTTTTCCTTTGTTATATTCTCCGCTAATATTTATTTTACCATCAGGAAAGTATGTTTTGAATATACCGTGTAGTTCACCATTAGCATAGTTTTTTTCTGATTGAAGCAATCCAGCTTCATTCCAATATTTTGATGTTCCATGGCGCAAATCATTTTTGTATTGGTTAGAATATTTTTGTTGTTTTGGATTTTCTTCGAACCAACCTTCCCAAGTTCCTGTCATTTTACCCATATCAAAATATCCACGAGTTTTAATCATGCCATTTTCAAACCACTGTTCAAACAAACCGTTTTCTTTATCGTTTACAAAAGTTCCTTGATGTTCTTTTTGTCCGTTTTCATAATAGAAAATCCATACACCGGTTTTTAAATCATCTATATAATCACCTTCTTTCCATACAGCACCATTCGCATAAAACCATTTCCAGTGCCCATTCATTTTGCCTTGTATGTATTTACCGGTATTGCCTATTCCACCATCTTTGCGCCAATATATCCAGTCTCCATGTTGTAAGTCATTTTGAAAGTATCCTTCCATATCTTTTTCGCCGGTTTCGTGCCACCATACTGCTTTTCCGTTTTTTTGATTGTTTTTATATTCAAATGTAGACGACGGTTTTCCGTTGGCAAACCAATTTTCTTGTAAGCCTTCTAAATTGCCTTTAACATATCGTGCTCGTGTAATTAATACTCCGTCGGCATTCCAATACTGCCACACAGAATCTTTCAAATCATTTTTTAAATATCCTACTATATGTTTTTTACCGTTCGGATGCCATGTTTCGTATGTTCCTTTTGTGAGGTTTAATTGTTCTTTTAAGGTGCCGTTAGCATAATATTCTATCCAATTACCAACTTTTTCACCACGTACATAGGACCCTTTCCCTTTGAGTTTGCCATCTTGAAAATACATTTCCCAGTATCCGTCTTTGAATCCGTCTTTGTATGCACCTTTTTCTTTTAAATTTGATGACTCATTCCAATATTCTTCATATGTCCCATTACCATTTCTAACTGTACACGTACCACGTCTATAGCAATAATTCCATAACAATACAGTATCTTTGGTTTTGTATATATATTCATACTGCATTAAATTGGTGTTGGGGTAAAAATATTTCCATGAACTATCCCGTTGATGGTTTTTATAATATCCTTGTACTTTTATATATCCGGCTTCGTCCCATTCGGTGTAAATTCCATGTAATTGGTTCAGTTTATAATTTGATTCTATATGTTTTTTCCCATTTGTATAGTAAATTGTACTTTTACCATGGAGTCTTCCTCGTAAAAAATTTGTTTCTTCAACTTTGTTGCCCAGTGAATCCCAATATTGCCATGTGCCTTGTTCTGTTCCATCAAGCATATACCCTTTGCTGCTTATTTTTCCATTTCGCCATTTGTTTATTACGGTGTCATTTGCCTGCGAAAAACCTATATACGTAGAACATAATGCAATAAAAAGGAATGTAGTTTTTTTCATAGCTAAAGAAAAATTAAAATTCGTACAAAAATACAAAAACTGCCAAATTCGACTCTACAAATTTTAATAATTTGTAAAACTATATATTATATTACAATACAAGAGGTAAAAAAATGTATTTTTGAAATAAAAATATGCTATGAAAGTTTCAATTATAATTTGTACTTACAACAGAGAATCATATATTCTTGATTCTCTTATGAGTCTTAAAGATCAATCAAGTAACTATTATAATTACGAAATTATTATAATTGATAATAATTCTACAGATTCTACGCCACTGTTGTGTATGGAATTTTTACAGCAAAAAGGAGATTTGAATGTACATTATTATAAAGAAACTCAACAAGGACTTTCATATGCTCGTAATAGAGGAATAGCAGTTGCTCAAGGAGAAATAATTGCTTTTATTGATGATGATGCCGTAGCTTGCAGAGATTATGTGTTGAATATTATAGAATGGTTTGATAATCATAGTGAATGTGCAGCTATAGGTGGTAGAATATTTCCAAAATATGAGACACAGTGTCCCACATGGATGCCTGAGCAATTAATGCCATTATTTTCGATTCTTAATTTGGGTGAAAAACCAAAAGAATTTACACGTAATTTATATCCTGTAGGTGCAAATATGGCATTTCGTAAAAGCGTATTTACTCAATATGGTTTGTTTAACACAGAACTTGGCAGAACTGGCAAGAATTTATTGGGAGGAGAAGAAAAAGATATATTTTTTAGATTAAAGAAACATAAATTAGCAATTTGGTATGTTCCTTATATTTGGGTATATCATATAATTCCGCAACAAAGAACTACTAAAGATTTTATAATGAAGCAAGCAATAGGTGTAGGGCAGAGTGAATATTTTAGAAGTAAATCAAATATTGTTGCCTATAGCAGTAGTATTTGTAAAGAACTTATAAAATGGGGAGTTTCAAAACTTCTTGCATTAGGGTATACTATTCAAGCAAAACCTCAGAAAGCGGCCATGATTTTACAGTTTAGATATTATGTTTCATTAGGGTTGTTGGGAATTAAAAGAGTGTAATCAATTTATAATTATTATTGTAATGAAAACAATCCAGTTACTACTTTCGCGACCATGGCTTTATTTAGTTATAATTCTTATTGGTATAGGATTTAAATGGTATGCCATTGATTACAAAATGATGTGGTATGATGAAATTGCTACTGTTTTGCAAATTCAAGGTGCAGACAATTTTTTTGATGTAGATAGTACTCAATTAAATACAATAGTACCAATTTCTCATTATAAAGGTATTTTACAGTATAGTAATAAGCCTCAAATAACGTTTGCCAGCGAAATGCAAGCTCAAATTCATAATATGAATTTAAATCCTTTGCATTATATGTTGTTATCTGTTTGGTATCGTATATTTGGTGAATCATTGGTATGGTATAGATTGTTTAGTGTTTTTGTATTTTTACTTTCGTTACCTTTTAAATACGGTATAGCCAAAGAACTTTTTCGTTTACAAACAGCAGGTCTTATAGCTGTTGCATTATTTAGTGTTTCTCCTTTTATTCATTATTTTGCACAAGAACTCCGGTATTATATGTTGTGGGCTTTTCTGCTTATTGCACTTCATTATTTTTTACTCAAATCAGTATTATATAATAAAAATCAATGGTGGATAGGATATGGAATATGTGCTGTTCTTTCATTGTATGCATCTACTCTTTCGGGTTTTATTATATTTGAACATGCGCTTATAGTTTTCATGTTATTTAAACACGCTCGAATTAGATTTTTTGTTGTAATACTTTTTGTAATAGTATTATATGCTCCGTGGTTTCTTTATGTATATAGCAACAAACAAGAAGTGTATCAATCATTATCGTGGCACAAATTTGAAGGATTGCCTCTGTGGGCACCATTGTTGGGTTTTGTGTTAGGTTTGGTTCGCACATTTTCATTTTATCTGCAATATACATTATTCTGGGACGATGTTCTTAGTGCTATCAATACAGCCATGATTGTAGAAACAATTTTTAATATAATAATACTTATATTTATAATAGTATCTGCCAAACGATTGATACAATATGAGTCACCTAAAACCGCATGGTTTGTTTTGCTTATTCTAATACCCGGATTAGTATTTTTCTGGGGTTTAGATATTGTTAGAAATGCTATTACCACCCACTGGTGGCGATATTATATATTCAATACAATCCCTGTTATTTTACTAGTCACTTACGGAATTTATTCGTATATGCATAAGTCAAAGGGAATTGCATTTTTATTTATAATAGGTCTTAGTTCTATTAGTATTTACTCTATGTATGCAATTTCTCAAGAAAAATATTGGTACCTTGGTGGTAATTGGCAACAAGAATTTGTAGATAATGCACAAACCCTTACACAAGCAACGAAACCATTGGTAATTTCTGATTTTATACGTTTGCAAAATCCTTGGGAAGGACCTATGCATACAATGGAAGTGTTGGTAAATTGTAATTCCGAAAATATTGATGTGTTAAGGCTTAGTGCTAATAAAGAAAATATTAAAAGTATGATACCTTTACATACATATACAGATATTTTTGTAATGTATGCTTCTGATGAATTATTGCAAAATTTACAAAATCAATTTGGTAATTCTCTCAAGATTATTGAACGTAAGCAAGGTCCCCCTTTATGGAAGATTGAGTTGGAATAATTTTTTTAATAGTTTGTTTTATAATAAAATACTTTATATTTGTATTCTAAAATTGTGGAAAGATTTGAGTTGATTGCAACCACGGTAAAAAAATGCTAAACCAACAGTATATTTACTGTGTAAGCATTCCCCCAATTTTTCTACTAATAGTGATTAATTATTAAAAACATAGTATATGGGTTATTTTTTTACATCCGAATCAGTTTCTGAAGGACATCCGGATAAAGTATCCGATCAAATTTCAGATGCATTATTAGATGCTTTTTTAGCACAAGATCCTAATTCAAAAGTTGCATGTGAAACTTTAGTTACAACAGGTTTAACAGTATTGAGTGGTGAGGTTAAGTCAAAGGCTTATGTTGATGTGCAACAAGTAGCTCGTGATGTTATAAATCAAATAGGATATAATAAAGCTGCCTATAAATTTGATGGAGATTCTTGTGGAGTAATATCAGCAATTCATGAACAATCAGCAGACATAAATCAAGGTGTAGAACGTGAAAATCCTTATGACCAAGGTGCAGGAGACCAAGGTATGATGTTTGGATATGCAGTAGAGGAAACCTCTACTTATATGCCTCTTACTTTAGATATATCTCATCGTTTGTTGGAGCGATTGGCGTATGTGCGTAAAAACATGAAAGTTATGTCATATTTACGACCAGATTCAAAATCGCAGGTAACTATAGAATATGATTCAAAAACTAATAAACCGGTACGAATAGATACTATTGTGATATCGACTCAGCACGATGATTTTGCAAAAACTGATAAAGAAATGCAAGATAAAATTGCTGCTGACTTACGAAAATATGTAATACCGCAAACTAGAAATATGTATCCCGCTAAAATGCGTAAATTGTTTGATACAGAGTTTAAATTATTAGTAAATCCAACCGGTAAATTTGTAATTGGTGGACCACATGGTGATACAGGATTAACCGGTAGAAAAATTATAGTTGATACTTATGGCGGACATGGTGCTCATGGTGGTGGAGCTTTTTCCGGAAAAGATTCATCAAAAGTTGACCGTAGTGCTGCTTATGCTGCTCGTCATATTGCTAAAAATATTGTTGCTGCCGGGGTTGCTCATCAATGTTTGGTGCAAGTGTCGTATGCAATTGGTGTTGCAGAACCGGTAAGTATTTATATAAATACATATGGAACGTGTAAAGCAAAAAAATCAAATGGTCAAAAATTTACCGATGAAGAAATTGCAACTATAGTTTTTGAGATGTTTGATTTGCGTCCGGCTGCTATTGTTGAACGATTTGGTTTAAAAAATCCAATCTTTTTACCTACGGCATCGTACGGACATTTCGGACGTAATCCGTATACTCAAGCTGTTACTGTTTTTGAAAATGGAGTTGAAAAAATTAAAGAAGTTCAGTTCTTTGGTTGGGAATGTTTAGACTACGTTGATAAACTTCGTGAAGGTTTTGGTTTGTTAAAATAATTTTAAATAGTATAATAAATAAAAAAAGGGGATTTTATCCCCTTTTTTTATTGCTCCCCCTCCTCAGTAAAATTGCAGATTTTCTGAAAAATATATCGTAAAAACTGCGTAACAATGAATTTATAAACTTACTAGTTACTTGTACGTAAAATGTTACATATATGTTACAATTTTTTTAATCTTTTTTAGAATAATCATTTCAGTATTTTGTGAAATGATTAAATGTTTTTATATTTGTAAAAAAAATAATTATGGTAATTAAAGTATTGGGAACGGGGTGTGCTAAATGTAAAACATTAGAGCATCTCACAAAGGAAGTGGTAGAAATGTTAGCAATTGATGCTGAAGTGCAAAAAGTAGAAGATATTATGGCTATTATGGCGTATAATGTCATGACAACTCCTGCTTTGGTTATTAATGAAACAGTAGTTGTAAAAGGTAAAATTCCATTAAAACAAGAATTACTAGAAATAGTTAAACAATATGTCTAAAAAAACAGAATTTACTCAAGAAATACTTGATTTGTCTCTTATAGCAAAAGCTATGAGTCATCCGGTACGAATATATATATTGAAAAAGTTGTCGCAACTTAATGCTTGTTGTTATAGTGGTAATATTGCCGAAGAATTGCATATAAATCGTTCGGCTTTATCACTTCATCTTAAGGAATTAAAATATGCCGGTTTAATTCAGGGTGAAACAGAACCTCCATATATTAAATACTGTATCAATAAAGAAAATTGGGAAAAGGCCAAACAGTTATATATATCAATGTTTCATTTATAAATCATAACCTATGAAAAAGATTAGTATAATATTAATGATTATTGTACATGTATTTTTGT
>JAJUFK010000238.1 GCA_029266015.1 Bacteroidota bacterium | reverse complement strand
ACCGGTATTGAACACACATGGTACTGTAGAATGTTTATTTTTCTCGGCACAATTTGCAAATCCGCACATACCACATTTTTTAAGATTTATAGATTGTATTGAGGTTCCCAATAATACCATTGCATCACATTGTTTTATATTTTGAGCATCTCTATGAAACGATGGTACATCAAATTCTAATGCCATTTGTTCCATTTTTACAGCTATAGGTATTATATCGCTACCAGTAATTATTGCAGTATACATATTACGTATTCCTTTTGCTTTGGGTGCCGTAACAGCAGCCGTTACCATTCGCTTAGCAACATCTAATACAATAGATGTCAAAACATTTTCTTCATCTATTATTGCCATATGTTATTTATTTTGAGGAGTCATATGTGTTTCTTTTTTAAGGGAACCATCTTTGTTATAAAATTTCCAAGTTCCTGTTGCAATACCATTTGTATATTGAGCTTCATAATCTTTTTTTCCATTATCATACCATTGTATAAAATCACCATGCAATACATCGTCAACATAATGAGCTTCATACATTTTTTCGCCATTTATATACCACATGGTACACACACCATTTTTTTTACCATTTTTTAAATGTAATTCTTCTTGTCGTTCACCATTATAGTAATACCGAATTGTTTTTACTACTTGTTTACTGGAATCACCTTTGGCATAATATTCTACATACGCCGGAGTATTGTTTGGATGTGAATATACTATATGTTCTTCTAACGATTCAGAACATGAAACCAAAAAAACTAACAAGCTGAAAATAAGGATATTAAATTTTTTCATATACAAAATTGTAAAAATATTTGTACAAATGTATAATTAATTTTAAAAAGTATTTGTCAATTATATAAAGTTTTATACATTTGCAGTCCATTTTTCGGAGGATATAATAAAATATAATAATGTACGCAATAGTAGAAATAGCAGGACAGCAATTTAAAATTGCTAAAGACGACAAAATCTTTGTTAATCGTCTTAAAACAGCCGAAGGCGAATCATTTGATATTGACTCGGTATATTTAGTAGATAATGATAAAAGTGTAAATGTAGGTACTCCTCTTGTAAAAGGAGCAAAAGTTACTGCAAAAGTACTTTCTCATGTTAAAGGAGATAAAGTTATCATTTTCAAAAAAAACCGCAGAAAAGGATATAGAGTAAAAAATGGTTTCAGACCAAGTTTAACTCAAATTCAAATAGAAGAAATTAAAGCATAATTAAAACTTAGGAACCATGGCACACAAAAAAGGGGTTGGTAGTTCAAAAAACGGTAGAGATTCAGAAAGTAAACGATTAGGCGTGAAACTTTTTGGCGGACAAACTGCAAAAGCAGGAAATATTCTTGTAAGACAACGTGGAACTGTTCATTTTGCAGGTGAAAACGTAGGAATGGGTAAAGACCATACTTTATTTGCTCTTAAAGACGGTGTTGTATCATTCAGAAAAAAAACCGATAATAAATCCTATGTTTCTGTAATTCCTGCAGAGGCATAATTATCAGTATTTATTAAAATATATACTCCTGATTATATATCCTCATGCGGATACTATACTCAGGAGTTTTTTTGTTTATATAATTGTAGTTTACTTTAAATTATAAAACCATATGTTAACCCTTCAGATTATTAGAGAACAAACCGAAATGGTTATTGAGCGTTTAGCTGTAAAACACTGCAATGCTAACGATACTATAGCCTCAATTTTATCGCTCGATGATTCTCGTAAATCTATACAGCAAGAATTGAATGCTAAACAAGCTGAAATAAATGCTCTTTCAAAAGAAATTGGCCAATTATTTCAGGCAAAAAAAATAGATGAGGCTAATAAAGCAAAAGAACAGACTGCAGTAATAAAAGAAGCTATTAAACTGTTGGAAGAACAAATGGAGGCAGTAAGTAAACAACTGCAAGATACAATTATTTCACTTCCAAATTTACCGCATGCAAGTGTACCCAAAGGACGAACTGCTGATGATAATGTTGTAGTTAAAACAGGAGGTATTATTCCCGACAGTACCGGTTTGGCACCTCACTGGGAATTAACTGAAAAATATAATCTCATAGATTTTGAATTAGGAAATAAACTCACAGGAGCAGGATTTCCTGTTTATATAGGTAAAGGAGCTCGATTACAACGTGCTCTCATATCATTTTTTCTTGACCGTGCTATACAAGCAGGATACGTAGAATATATGCCACCAATAGTGGTAAACGAGGATTCCGGTTTTGGAACAGGTCAACTACCCGATAAAGAAGGGCAAATGTATTATGTAAACGAAGATAATTTGTACCTCATACCAACAGCAGAAGTTCCGGTAACCAACATATTTAGAGATACCATTGTCAAATCGAGCGATTTCCCAATAAAATGTACTGCATATACCCCATGTTTCCGTCGCGAAGCCGGCTCGTACGGTAAAGACGTGCGTGGACTCAACCGCTTGCACCAATTCGACAAAGTTGAAATTGTTCGCATAGAACATCCAAATAACTCCTATGCAGCATTAGATGAAATGGTAGCACACGTAGAATCATTGGTTGCAGACTTAGAATTACCCTATCGTATTGTAAAATTATGTGGAGGCGATATGAGCTTTACCTCTGCACTTACCTATGATTTTGAAGTGTATTCTGCAGGGCAACAACGCTGGTTAGAAGTTAGTTCTGTATCTAATTTTGAATCGTTTCAAGCAAATCGTCTTAAACTCAGATTTAAAGATGCTGAAACAGGAAAAACAGTGTTAGCACATACTCTTAACGGTAGTGCATTGGCTTTACCTCGTATAGTAGCAGCATTGCTTGAAAATAATCAAACTCCTACCGGTATTAGAATACCTAAAATATTAATGCCATATATGGGATGTGAAATAATATAATTTTTAGTAACCATTATAAAAAAGGCTATAGAAAATCTATAGCCTTTTTTTATGTTACTTTTTATAATAATATGCTTTACCCGGTAATAATTCCTGAATAGAATTTACAGTACCATTCGGCTCCCAAAAACCATCAAAATTTTTAATTATTTGACAATTTGTTGTATTAAAATAAGTTGAAATGGGAACCGACAAACAATTACTTTGGGGACATCCCGGATATCCAATTAAATGCCACCCTGCAGTAGTTGGATATTGAGATGCTGATATACCCGGAATTCCGGTAAATGATATATTTGTAGATGTAGTTGCATATATCAAATATCCCTTACCTTGTTCTATATATTGTAATGATTGGAGTTCGTTAGGTTGTCCTTGTTTCCAAAACCCATCTGCATTTTTAATCATTGTAATATTACTATTTACAATTGCCGATATACAATGAGTAGCATTACCTTGCGAGTTTACACAAGTTGTAGCTGTAGGACGAGTATACGTTGATATTAAATTCCACCCTTGTTGTAGTTGTATAGTTTGAGTTATTGGTGTTTCAATTACCTGAACCTGAATAAGAGCACGAGGACTTTCGCAACCCGATACCGTTTGACTCACATAGTATGTAGTATTACCAACTGTTGTTGTGCTTGGTGTAGGAGCTGTTGTACTTGCCGTACCACCTGTTGCTACTGTGTACCATTTGAGCGATGTGCCTGTAGCAGTAAGAGCTGTGGCTACTGCTCCTTGATTATAAATAACAGGAGTAGTAACTGTAGGTGCTGATGGTAATGCAGTAATTGTTACTACAATACTTGCACGCGTACTTTCGCAACCCGATACTGTTTGACTTACATAATATGTGGTATTACCAACTGTTGTTGTGCTTGGCGTAGGTGCCGTAGTACTTGCAGTACCTCCTGTTGCCACTGTGTACCAATTAAGCGATGTGCCTGTAGCAGTAAGTGCTGTAGCTGTTGCTCCTTGACAATACGTTACAGGAGTAGTAACTGTAGGTGCTGATGGTAATGCAGTAATTGTTACTATAATACTTGCACGCGTACTTTCGCAACCCGATACTGTTTGACTTACATAATATGTGGTATTACCAACTGTTGTTGT
>JAJUFK010000267.1 GCA_029266015.1 Bacteroidota bacterium | reverse complement strand
GCAAGTTTCAAAAACGGGATTGCATGATACCTATATGTTTGTAAGGGAACAAAGTTCTTCCGGTATAGTAAATACATCTGCTCAAACGGTTTATTATACCAAAACGTTTGAAAAAAAATATAAGTAATTATATATTACTTCTTTACAATACTAGTATTTTGATTGTTTTATTTTCTTTATATTCAGAATGTTATGTTGAGTTCTGTATAAATTCCTTTGTATTTTATCTGATACTACTCATGAAAAAATACCTTTCAGTATTTTAAAAAATTATATTGAATATTTGGTATCAAAAAATGAGAATGGGGTTTTTTGAAATATATATTTGCCCATATTGTTAATCAGCTGATGTATATTAAACTACAGAAGCATAAAAATGAAAACGTATGGAACCATTAGTAAATGTTTTGAAAAAACAAAACATAGAATTACCTCACCAAGCAACAGTATTATTGAATAGTTGCAAATCTTTTACTGTATTTAATTCTGTTGAAGAATTAGCAGATGCAGCGGTAGGAGGCAAGGACAGTAATAGTTTTGAAGTAACGTATGCAGTTCCGGGTAAAGGAGATGTTACAGAAGTAGTAGTGCATAGAGTTAAAAATGGAATATCGGCAAATTATACCGATCCGTATATGCGTCGTCGCGATCCCGATACTATGGCTGTGGCAGACAGTAATGTTACAGACAAAGAATCTTTTCATTCAAAGTACGGTTATGAATTTTCAAAATTACAAGATGAAACATTTGCTTGGTTACAATCTCAAGATTTAGCTTTATTTTTCTATTTTGCGGGTCGTGATGGTATAGGAATGGGTGGTTTAGCTATAGCTCCTGCAAATGCTGGTTTTTTTGCAATGGGTTTATCTATGCTTCAAAACATACTACCTATTTCTGAATTACCAAAAGATTTTGCTATTCAATCTATCATATATGTAGCACCAACATTTAGACATACTCATTTTAATGGGAAACAAGTAGTAGTTCATAATAGGACAGAACATGTGCATGAAATTTATTCATATAATTTATACCCCGGGCCAAGTGCTAAAAAGGGCTTATATGGAGCATTGTTGCAAAAAGGTGAAAATGAAGGATGGGTTACAACGCATTGTTCAACAGTACAAGTTGTGAGCCCGTATGATAATATTACAACGTTTATGCATGAAGGTGCAAGCGGCGGTGGTAAAAGTGAAATGTTGCAAAATATTGTAAGAGAAACAAATGGACAAGTATTAGTAGGAGAAAATACAATAACAGGAGAACGGCGACTTATAAATTTCCCAATTTTCTGTTCATTCAATCCCGTAACAGACGATATGGCATTGTGTCATCCAATATTGCAAAAAAACAATGGAAAGTTAACGGTGTTAGATGCTGAAAATGCTTGGTTCATAAGAGTTGATAGTGTTTTAGATTATGGTGACGATCCATTTTTAGAACATTTGACCATAAAACCCAAAGGACCACTGTTATTTTTAAATATACAGTCAGTGCCAAATTCTACAGCTTTAATATGGGAACACACTGAAGATGCTCCGGGAAAACGATGTCCAAATCCTCGAGTAATAGTTCCTCGGTCAATAGTTCCTAATGTTGTAAATAATCCGGTAACAGTAGATATAAGAAGTTTTGGTGTACGTACACCAATTTGTACACGCGAAAATCCTACCTATGGAATTTTGGGTATGTTTCATCTGTTGCCTCCGGCTCTTGCGTGGTTGTGGCGTTTAGTTTCGCCTCGTGGGCATGCCAATCCAAGTATAGTTGGCGGTGGAGGAATGGAAAGTGAAGGTGTTGGTTCATATTGGCCATTTGCTACCGGAAGTATGATAGCTCACGCAAATTTATTATTGGAGCAAATAATTAAAAATCCACGCATGAAATATACGTTGGTGCCAAATCAACACATAGGTGTTTGGAAAGTGGGATTTAAACCTCAAATGCTTATGCGTGAATATTTAACACGAAGAGGAAATGCAAAATTACGAAGCGATCAATATCAAAATGCTCGATGTTCATTGTTAGGATATGAATTAAATTATTTAACATTAGAAGGAGCAAAAATACCTTCACGTTTTTTACAAGTTCATAAACAACCTGAAGTTGGCGTAGAAGGCTATGATGCAGGAGCTGCTATTTTAATGGATTTCTTTCGTCAAGAATTGCAAAAATATGACTCGCCTGATTTGTTACCTTTAGGTAAAAAAATTATTGAAGCTTGTTTGAATGGTGCTTCAGTTCAAGATTATGAAGCATTTATTCCAAGTATGTAAAAACAGTTTAAAATAATTATACGGTTTATTGAGAACCGTATAATTGTTTTTTTTAATAAGAACCTTCTGTAAGAATTTTTGAATTTTTGCTAACAGGAGTAATTGAATCAAATGAAACAATGAATGGATATTTTTTAGAAACTTGAGAACGGTAGCAAGCTCCAAAATGCCACCATTCATAATTGTTGTCAATAAATCCTAGCTTTTTCATGGCAGAACGTAATAATTGTCTGTTATAATATTGTTCTTTTGATATTTTATTATAGGTAAGTAATTCATTTTCAATATAGGTATATGCCGTTTCTCCTGCAAAATCATACGGGGTACCCATGTCTACTTCAATTCCATTATATGCTAAAGTTACATCTACTGCTGCTCCATAATTGTGTAACGATGTAAAAGAAGGATGTGCTAAAAAATTTTTTTTTGTCGACCGCTATACGTACATGAATCCCACATGATTTGTTGTATATGTTGAGGTCTTACAGCATCTAATATTACTAAAGAATAGGCAGAATCAATTAATTGTAATGTTTTTTGTACTTCATGGAGTCTCATAGCTATATCTAAAGGAACATAACATGCATTAAAATCGCCATACATATCTATTCCTACAAAATTGTTTGTAGTACTATATCGTAAATCACAAAGAATAGTAGAATCAATAGATTTTATATTTACAAAATTATATTGCAGCAATAGTTTTTCAAAAGGTAGAAGAGAACTTTTAGTTTCAATTGGAAGGTATACCGTTTCAATATCTATATGTTTTTTATATAGAATTTTGGAATCTTTTTTGTTACATGCAACAATAAAAAAAGAAAAAAATACAATTTTTACGATAGTTTTCAAGAAAAAAGTATAATTTAGTCAATAAATAAATCGTGGTAAAAGTATGAAAAAAATTATAATACTCCTATTGATTGCAGTTAGTTCACTTGTGTATGCCGATCATGGGTGGGAACGAGTAAATTATATGCAATCTACAATTTTTTCTGCCGAAGTTACAGTTAACAATAAACCTGCTTTAGCCGACGATGTAGTTGGTGCATTTGTAAATAATGAGTGTAGAATGATAGCAAAAGTATTTATGGTAGGAGATAAAGCATATGTGTCTTCTGTTATACATGGAGATTCTCCCGAACAAGTTGAATTTAGACTATGGTTGCATCAGAAAGATTCTATTGTAGTGTCACCTCAAAAAGTTGCAACTACACCTGGAGGAAGTTTGTTACATTTTTCATTAAACTTTGTAATGAAATAAAAAAACGTTCGTCATAGT
>JAJUFK010000244.1 GCA_029266015.1 Bacteroidota bacterium | reverse complement strand
AGCTGCTGATTTATTCAGTCAAGTTACTTCGCAAAATGATACAATTGCACAAAATGCTTACTATCATTTAGGAGATTGCTATTTAAAATTGGGAATAAAAGATAAGGCACGAAATGCTTTTATGGCTGCCATGCAATATAATGTATTTCCAAGTATTAAGGAAGATGCTACTTTTATTCATGCCAAATTGATTTATGAATTATCGTATGCTCCATTTAATGAGGCAATTACTGCAACTCAATCTTTTCTGGCACAATACCCGTCATCAAAATATAAAGATGAGGCAAATAGTTTATTGGTTAAAATTTTTATGTCATCTAAAAATTATAAAGATGCTCTTGCCTCTTTAGAACAAATTAAAGTTTTAACAACAGATTTAAAAATAGCATATCAACAAATAGCCTATTATAGAGGTTTAGAATTGATAAATAATATTGATTATACACAAGCAATTCAAATGTTTGATAAATCGATGCAGTATGGAACCTTTGACAGAACAATTCAGGCCTATAATATATATTGGAAAGCCGAATGCTATTATAAACTTTTGCAATATGATAAAGCTCGAGCATTATTTAATGAGTTTGTCCTTGTGCCCGGGGCATTCAATTCACCGGAATATAAAAGAGCTCATTATTCTATAGCATATACTTTTTTTGAGCAAGAACGTTTTGCCGATGCTGCAACATGGTTTCGTAAATATTTAGATATTGCAGATAATAAAAAAGACGATTTTTATTCTGATGCTGCAATTAGAACAGGCGACTGTTATTATATGCTCAAAGATTTTAAACAAGCTATACGTTTTTATACTATTGCTGTAAATATTGGTAAATTTGATGTGGAATATGCATTGTTTCAAGAAGCTTTTTGTCAAGGTTTAGCGGGTAATCATGAAGCAAAAATTTCGAGTTTGGCAAAATTTATGAAACAATATCCAAGTTCTATGTATTATGATGATGCTCTATTTGAACAAGCTGAAGCCTATATGAAAGCAAATCAGGAATCAAAAGCTTCTGAAAATTATAAAGTAATAGTATCTAATTATAAAGCAAGTTCATATATCAAAAAATCATTGTTGCAATTGGCATATATAGAATATAATAAACAAAAATTAGATGATGCGTTACTTATGTATCAGCGTGTTTTGCAACAATATCCGGGCTCGCAGGAGTCGCAAACGGCTTTAAATATGATTCGAAATATTTATAAAAAGAAAAATGATATTGATGGTTTTTCAAATTATGTAAAACAAATAGGTGGACATGCAAATGTAACTGAAGCGCAATTGGATTCACTCAGTTTTGAAGTTGTTCAAGAGTTGTATCTTGATGGCGATTGTGATAAAGCTCAACCATTATTAAGTGCATATATACAGAAATATGGTGAGGGATTCTTTTTATTGCATGCTCATTTTTATCGTGCAGAATGTTTTTTCTCAAAAGGCTATGAATTTGAGGCTTTGCCTGATTATGAATATGTATTGCAGTATACTAAAAATTCATTTACCGAAACCTCATTAGTTAACGCTTCACAAATAGCTATAAATTCGTATCAATATGATAAAGCATTAGGATTTTTGCAGCGATTAGAAAATGAAGCTGAATTAAAGCCTAATTTATTGATTGCTCGAAAAGGAATGATGGTATGCTATGAAAAACTTAAAAATAATTCTAAAATTATTGAAATTGGCGATAAATATATAGTAACCGAAAAAATTACTCCTGCAGATAAACGATGGGCTAATATGCTTATGGCTAAAGCATATGAGGTAATGCAAGATTCTGTAAATGCATTAGTAAAATATAAAACAGTTGCTGTGGAGTATGCTACAAAAGAAGGTGCCGAAGCACGATATTATGTAGCGTTATATGCATATAATCAACAAAAGTATGATGAAGCAGAAAAAGAGATAATTGATTTTCTGGAGAAAAACTCGCCACATCAATATTGGCTTGGTAAATCGTATATCCTATGGGCTAAAATATTTATTCAACGAAATGAATTGTTTCAAGCTCGGTATACATTACAAAATGTAATGCAACATTATAAAAACAAAGAAGATGGTATAATAGCCGAAGCTAATGATATGCTTAATTTAATTACCGATATAGAAATAGGGCAAAAACAAAAAGCTCAACAAGAAGTTACAATTCCAATGGGTAATAATCCTGAATTATTTAAAAAATAATTATATATGAAAACAAGTATGTTACGTTTTTTTGTTTGTATTGTAAGTGTTAGTTTGTATATAAATACCTATGGACAGCAAGATTCAATTTCAACAGAATTAAATAAAACTATAATAGTGCCATCTGATTATAAACCTCAAATTTCTGATGCTGTTCGATTGTCTGTGCCACCACGAGCATATGATACTTTAGATTTACGAGTAGATTTATATTATTCTATACAATCAAAACCTTTAGAAACAGCATATACATTAAAAACATTAAAACCTGTAAGTGTGGTTGGCGATAAATTACAGGAACTGTATAAAGGATATGCTGCGGTAGGCTTTGGTAATTATTCTCAAAGTTATGTTAATGCTAAATATACTACAGAACGTTCTCGTTTAAAGCAACAAGGAATAGAAATATATCATAATGCATCTGCAGGTAAAGTTAGATTTGAAAATGATGCAAAATTACCGGCAGGATATACTCAGGATTATATATATGCATATACAAAACGGTTTAATCCTTCTATTATAACTTCGGCCTCTATAAAACCAATGTATAGCAGTGCTATGCGTTACGGGTATCAAATGTATGACACTCTCTTTCCAATGGTGCCTGATACTATTTTAACTAAACGAAGTATTAAACGAAATTTTTTCACAAATGAGATTTCTTTAGGGATACAATCTGCTACATCTGATAAATCAAAATTGAGATATACTTCTAATCTCAATCATATTTTAACTATAATAAATCCCAAAACAGTTGAAAATGCTCTATTTTTTGAATCTAATGCAACTAAGCAATTTGAACAAATTCAAACCGGTGCTTTGCTTGATGTGTCGTGGAGTGGACTAAATTTTGCACCAATCGATACGCTTGTGTCAAAAAATTCAGCTCGTTTGCAATTGTTGCCTTTTGTAGGTACTACTGTTGATGATTGGTCTTTGCGAGTAGGTGTAAACTTAATAGAATCTATTGGTTTAAATACATTTAAAGCATATCCTGATGTGCGTTTTGATTATAATTTATTGAGTTATTCATTGATTCCATATGTTCGTTATTCCGGGAATTTACAGCACTATTCTATGAATACTATGTTGTTTGAAAATCCTTATACAAGTAATTATGTGTATTTACGTCCTACAAATTATAAAATGAATATAGAATTTGGAGCAAAAGGGCGTTTGCTTCGTACAATACCATTTGTGGCTGCATGTACTATTAGTCAGTTCGAAAATATGTATTTTTGGGTTAATGATGTTGTAGGAACTAATGGTATACAGAATAGTTTTATACCTGTTTATGATAATGGTACTCGAATAACTCTGCACGGCGAAACCGGTATTAAAAGAAAAAATCTTGATGTGCAGGCGGTTGTTGATTATCATCAGTATGCTCTTGATAGTATTCAACGAGCATGGCATAGACCCTCTATTGAAAGTAAATTATTGTTTAAATATGCAATTGTAAATCCTATAACTAATACAAATAAAATGATTGTAAGTTCTCAATTATTTTACAATGATTTACTCTATGCTCAAACTGTTGACAGTAAAGCACATAAGATGAATTCTATTTTTGATGTAAATCTTGGAATAGAATATTATTATACAAGTGTTTTGGTGTTTTTTGTAAATGTTAATAATATTACTGCCAATACCTATCAACAGTACTATTTATATCCCACTCAAAAAACAAATTTCTTAGTGGGATT
>JAJUFK010000079.1 GCA_029266015.1 Bacteroidota bacterium | reverse complement strand
GTAATTTTGTAAATTTTCGCCAAGATTTTCTTGTAAAACTCTTACTCTATATTGCATTTCTAAAGCTGCAACTACCACTTCAATAGGATTGGTTCTATTTTTTTCGGGTATTCCTCCGGCACACATATAGGCATCGCCTATTGTTTTAATTTTTTCTATATTATGATGTTCAACAATGGTATCAAATTCTAAGAAAAATTTATCTAATTCATCAATTAGGGTATCAGGAGGCATTTGTTCTGCTATTTTTGTAAAACCTTGAATATCTGCAAATAAAATAGTTGCCATTTCAAAACGCATTGAAGTTGCTCTTCCTTTTTCTTTTAATTCACGAGCTGTTTGTTCGGGTAAAATATTACGTAAAATAGTATCAGTTTTTTCTTTTTCTATTAATAAATCTTCGGTTCGTTGACGGATTATTTTACTCAATTTTGTTTTTTCTTGTAAAAACAAATATGAACGCCAACGAAATATAAGAACAACTATAGCGGCAAATAAAATAATATACAATAAAAATGCCCACCAACTTTTGAGAGGGTGTTGCTTAATTCTAAATGCAAACACACTTTCAGGACTTTCATTACCATAAATATCAATAGCCTTTACTCTAAATACATATGATCCTGCTGGTAAATTTTCGAATTCTTTATGTGAAATATGTTTTGGTCTTGACCAATCTTTAGTATATCCTTCTAAAATATATGTATGAAGAATTTTTTCAGGATTCTCAAAGATAGGAGTTGTAAATTCAAATCGAATTGAATTATATTTATATTCTAATACTACCTTGTTATTTTGAATCCAATTATGAAGCAACAATGAATCATTCGCTATATATATTGAATGAATTCTCGTTTTTTCATTATTTTTTTTTGTGAATAATTCTTTAAAATCCATACGAACCAATCCGTCGAATCCACCAAGCCACACAACAGAATTCATATCGGGATAAATAGTAGAACATATAAACTTGCTTAATTTATTAAACTGATTTACAATAAGTGTATATCTATCCTGATTACCACTATTCCATGCAACAGCTATTTGATTTTCATAAATGCCATGCGATTTAAATGCTACCCATAAATTTTTATCGGCATCTTCAATTATTGGTGAAACTCGTGCTTCAACATATTCTAAAGGAATAGTAATTTTACTGTCTTTATAAAACATTCCTATACCCGAATCAAATCTATATAACCCAACAGCTGTTGAAAATAATATCCCACTTGATGTTTCATATACCTCTATCCATTGCGAAAATTTTGGTAATCCAGACTTAGAAGAAAACTTTTGAATATCAAAAAAACCATTTCTTTGTTTAATCTGAAAAACCCCTTCATAGTAAGTGCCTACCCATGTTACGGTATCATTTTCAATTGCTATTGAATTTATTTCTGAATTAAACGGGCCAATAGTTTGGACTAATGATACCGACTTTCCTGTTTTTTTTAAAATATACACATGAGTTTTTGTCGCAACCCATAAAAGTTGTGAAGTCTTATGAATTTTTATGGCTATTATATTTCCCTGAAACAATAATTGCGGCACATCACCTACAATTTCATACAATCCTTGTTTTGTTCCTACCAACAAAGATTCATTCAATGAAATCATCACATTGCATTGTGTAGATGTTTTAAATATTTTTTGAAATGTAGAAACTTTACTTTCACCTTTTACCAATTTATATAATCCCGATTCAGTACCAATATACATATACTTATTATGTCTAATTATACTGGTAACTTTACCGTGTAATTCATAACTGCGATTGAAATAAGTAAAAGCCGAAGGAATCTCAATTCTACACACTCCATTACTAAATCCTGCCCACAGATTATTTGCTTTATCTACAAATAAATCATATATACTATTATCATATAAACCATTATCTGTATTTAAATAATTTACCAATTTACCATTTTCATTTATAAAATAAATGCCATTTTTTTTGGTTGCGACACACAAAATATTATTAGAAAGCTTTTGAGCATTACTATATTCATATTGCAGAACTTCGGCATCAATATCTGTAATAAATTTTTCAATTGAATTATCTGATTTTATTTTATAAAACGAATCATAAGTTCTTGCTATAAGAACATTTGCATACCGAAACAATTCAATTATTTCGTTATTTCTAAAGAAATCTGAAATATTAGTTGTTTCTGCCTTTTCATCTTTAAATTCATATAACCCGTCTGAAGTTGAAATAAACATTTTATTTCTATCGGTAAAAACAGATAAAAATTTTGAATCGGATAGCAGTTTTTTTGGTTGATTATTTGAAATGTAATACAAAGATTTATTAGCTACGAAATATATACGATTTTGATATTGTACAATTTTATCAATTTGACCAAAATCAGCAGTTGAATCAACAAGTGAAACAAAAGTATATCTATTATATTCATCAATAACCAATTCTGCTATTGTATTAAAACCTCCAACATAAATTGTATTATTAACTCCTTGATACATAATAGGTCTTCCATTCCATGTTTGAATATGCCATTCGCTGCCATTGTAATATAATAAACCATTAAAATTTCCAAAAAACATTGTTCCTTGCTTATCTTGAGCTATAGAATACATAGCTCCGCCATACCCTATTTCAGTTGGTGTAATATTTTGACAATAAGGCACTCCCAATTCTATTGTTTGTGAAAAAACAAAACCAAATTGTAAAAAAATAAAAAAAAGTATCAGTTTAATTGGAGCCAATGTTTTTTTATATTATTTTTATCTATTCAAATTTACCACTATAGAAGGAATATTTTTTTTCAAAATTAATAAAAAATTAAAATAAATCATATGGAATCTAAAGAGAAAACAATAATAGTTGCATGGGATTTTTCGAATGTGGCTGAATATGCTCTACAACACGCAATTAGATTTGCTCAAAAAATTGAATCCCGAGTTGTTTTATTGAATATAGTAGATGACGATAAAGAAATTGAAAATGTAAGTAATCAATTAAATATTGTAATTGAAGATGCCCTAAAAAAATATAATTTTAAACCAGACTATTTGGTAAAAGAAGGCAGCATTTTTACAACAATCAAAGAAGTAGCTAATGAGTTAGATGCTTTATTTGTGTTTATGGGAACACATGGTATAAAAGGTTTGCAAAAAATTACCGGCAGTTGGGCTCTTAAAGTTATAGAAGGTTCAAAAATGCCTTTTATTGTAGTGCAACGCCCACCAAAAGATGAACATTTTGAAAATATTGTTTGCCCTATTGATTATAAAAAAGAGGATAAACAAAAAGTTGTATGGGCGGTATATTTGAATAAATATTTTAAATCAAAAATTTCTTTACTCGTTCAAAAATCTAATGATTCTAATTTGAAAAAACAAATTCATTCAAATGTAGTATTTATAAAATCTGTTTTGGACCAAAACAAAATTGAATATGAAACAATAGAAGCTGAGGATAAAAAAGATTTTTCTGATCAAGTAATAGACTATGCAGAAAAAATAAATGCAAATGCTATACTTATAACAACATCTCGTAAACTAGATATTTCAGACTATATGTTTGGAGCTACAGAACAAAAAATTATTGCTAATAAACCATGTATTTCTGTTATTACAGTATTCCCACGCGAAGGAAAATTGCAAGGGTTTAATTAATTCTATATTATTTGGTTTCTAGAGATTGACGTTTTCTTAAATGAGATATACTGTAATTTTATTTTTTTGTTGTGTATATACTTTTGTTGTAGCTCAAAGTCCCGGTAGATATAGAATTTCATTTACCGACAAAAATAATTCTGTATATTCTATTCAACGCCCTCAAGAATTTCTTAGTCAAAAAGCTATTGAACGACGACAAAAGTTTGCAATTGAAATAACAATGGAAGATATACCCGTGAATTCATGGTATATTGATAGTGTATTGCATTACAACACTAAATTATGCAACATTTCTAAGTGGTTTAATTCAGCTGTATTTGTTTGTGATTCTACTACTAATTTTGCTGCTATTAAGGCTCTTCCTTTTGTAAAATCTATTGAAAAAGTTGCTCCGTTTCATAAAGCCCAACCTGATGCAACTCCTTTAAAAACAGAGAATAAAAATGATATCTCATATCTTGAATTTTATACAAATTATAAAGAAGAATTATACGGAAATTCTATTAGACAGATTGGTTTAATGAATGGAGTAAAACTGCATACCGATGGTTTCATGGGGCAAGGTATGACTATAGCTGTTCTTGATGCGGGATTTTTACATGTAGATTCAGCTACAGCATTTTCACAAGCATGGAAAGAAAACAGAATCCTTGCATATAGAGATTTTTCAGGAGCAGGAGTTGATGTGTGGAAAGAAGGATATCATGGCATGGCTGTATTATCACTTATTGCAGCATATTTGCCAAAATTAATGATAGGCACAGCTCCTCGAGCTAATTATGTATTATGCCGTACCGAAGAAGGCGCCACAGAATATCGCGTAGAAGAAGATAATTGGGTTGCTGCTGCAGAATTTGCTGACAGTATAGGAGTAGATGTAATTTCAACATCGTTAGGGTACAGTGAATTTGATGACTCTACACAAAACTATACTTACAAACAAATGGACGGTAAAACAACTCGTATAACCGTTGCAAGTAACATAGCCGCATCTAAAGGTATGTTATTATTTAACAGTGCCGGAAATTCCGGAGACAAACCATGGAAATATATTACAGCACCTGCTGATTCTGATAGTATTATAACAGTAGGAGCTTGTTATTTAAACGGTAAAGTTACATCATTCAGTTCACGAGGACCTTCAAATGGTTCTACATTAAAACCCGATGTAATAGCTCTCGGATTTTATCCCGCCATACTTAAAAGCAATGGATTAGTTCAAGTTTCGGGTATGGGTACATCATTTTCTAATCCAATTTTGGCAGGTATGGCTACCTGCCTATGGCAAGAATTTCCAAATCTTCCTCCTCGCACTATTAAACAAGCAATTATAGCATCGTCAAATAAATATTTTACACCTGATACCATTTATGGACATGGTATTCCTGATTTTGAAAATGCACGATTTATTTTACGTATGGGTATGCTGCAAAAAACTTTTGATAAAGCAGAAGTATATCCAAATCCCTTTAGACAAATATTAACCGTTCGAATATATTCGTCAAAAAGTTCTTTTGTATCTATTCAAATGTTTGATGTGCAAGGTAAAGAATTGTTGAATAAACGATTTGAGATGAGTTCTTTATTACATGAAATTGAAATACCTGAAGCAGCTTCGCTTCCATCGGGTATGTATACTGTATTTGTGAATTTTGATAAAGAACAACAAATAATAAAGGTATTGAAAAAATAAATTCAATACCTTTACATAAAACCAATCTAAATTCTATAATTTTTTCTTCCGAATTTTTGTACAATTTTAGTTTACACTCGATGAAAATATCTTCCAATATTTTGCCGAAATACCATTTGGTGCTTTTGCTGACAATATGTGATAATTAAAATAATACAACGTATTATCGGTTCCCATCATTATTATATAACAACGTGAACCTTGCATAGAATTATCTGAAGGTCCTACTTTATGTAAAAATACAACATTAGTAGCACGTTTTTTAATTAAGTTTGCCATCTCTTCTTGCCCTATCATTACCACTTTACCTTTAAAAACATTACGAATTTTTTGAGCATTATCAAATTCAGGTAATTGCTCTTCGGCTATTAAATACAGCGTTTTTTTAGCAATACTTAATTTTTGTTTTGTGTAATATGTATACTTTTTATCTTTCAATAATTTAGGATTGACCAAAATATTTTTAATATGCTGATTAAAAAAACCAATAATTACGGGTAACTTATAAAGCATATTATCTTCGTCACTATCGGTATACATAAGAGGAAAAGTACAAACTTCTGGCATTACCTGATAGCTTGCAAAATTACCTCCCAACACAATACTTATAAAATCATAGGGAACTACATTTTTATCTTTAGGAAAACGAATTTCATTAGTTATAAGAAATGCCGAATTTTCTTCGGTTCGTTTTGAGTCAAATTCCGATTGTGTAATAAAATCATATTTTGAAACTCGCCAACTTTTGCGTACAGCTTCACGAATCATTTCATTGTATCCACTAGTAGGATTCTGATTGAGTACCACATATAACGTAAAATTTTCAAAATTGGCTACCTGAGCTTTTTTTGCGGTTGGTCTTTGTGCAAAAACAACTAAAGATAAGCACATACTTGCAATAATAATCAATATCCTTTTCATAACATATAGTTTTAATTAAACGTCTTTTATTTTAATTGGATAAATTTCGAACTTCCCGACGAAATTTCAAAATTTACATACATAGATTTTTCTGTATCTGTTTCTTTTTTTTCACGCCACACAATTACATATTTACCGGGTTGCAACAAAAATGAATCATTTCCTTTAGGAACCATATCAAGATTTGCCACAAACTCCAAATCGGTATTTCTATCAATATAAATAGTTCCGTAGCCTTGTTGAGTCCTATTAAAACTCACACGTCCCGGAGCAGGTAGTTTAATAGTAGTAACCTCATCAGGTTTAATTTCAACTCCATAATAATACGTGCGTGGTAATGTAAATATTTCTAAATCATATTTTCCTATTAAATATTTACATTTTTCATTTACATATTGTGTGTTTAACGTATTCATATTATCCGCTTTCCGAACAATGGCCTGCAAATTTGTAAACGTTGACATACCAAACGGACGTTCTATAACTAAATACCCCTGCGGCACATTTACACGAACTATAGTATGTTTGCCTGGCTCTAATACAACTGTATCAGAAAAAACCGGAGGCATGGTATGAACTTTTATTTTATAGGTAACCAAAGGATCAATAAACAAAATATCGGGTTCGGCAGGTTTTATTACCGAATGTACAAAATTATAACGAATAAACCCATTTGAATTATCGTAGAAAGTCATAGGCACATCGGTTTCTCTCGGTTTTTTGTAAGCATCTAATAAATACACTTGCAACGGCGTAGTCACAAGAGCTTTTTCCATTGCGGTATGCAAAATAGGTAAAAATTCCAATTCTGTTTTTGCACTAAATACATTTCCTGCACATTTAAATACTTCTTCAAAATTTATATCTGTTCCTACCCCAATAATAAATGGTTTTAAAACAGCTCCTTTTTTTTGTAATTCACGTGAAATTGCACAAGGATCACCATCGCAGGCCTCAATACCATCTGTAATTAAAAAAATTATATTACGAGCTGCCGAATCTTTAGGAAAATCATTAGCCGCTAACTCCAACGAACGTGCAATAGGAGTAGTACCTTTTGGTTTCATGTCCAAAATTATTTTCATAATTTCCGGCACATTGTTTTTCCCAAACGGCACTTCTAAATGAGTATCATTACAATCTTGAGGAGGCACCGGACTACGATTACCATAAACCCGCAATGCCATTTCAATATTTGGTATTTTTGCTATACTATCTAAAAACGGAAGCAAAACACTTCGTGCAACATCTATTTTTGAACGCTGTTCCCACATACCTATCATACTCATGCTACCATCAAAAATAAATAATATACGTGTAAGCTGCGTTGCTCGCGGCACATTAATATATTCTTGTGAATATGCACTTGGCTGCAGTAAACAACTTATTAATACTATTGTAATAATTCGCCAAAAATAATTCATACTTTATGCTTTATTGCAAATATATAAAAATACCGAACTTTTACTATATATAATAGCTTAAAAACAAAGAATTGTATATAAGACCAAATATTTTTTTACATTTGATGTAAAAATTATTTGACTTTTAAAAATTATACCGTATATTTGTATCCTACTAAAACAATAGGATTAATAGTATAAAATAATATTTTTACGATATGGCACAACGAACATTACACTTTGACACATTACAAGTTCATGCAGGACATACTCCCGACAGTGACACAAATTCACGAGCAGTTCCTTTATACCAAACAACAGCATACACGTTTAATTCTGCTGAGCATGGAGCTAATTTATTTGCTCTTAAAGAGTTTGGAAATATTTATACACGCTTAATGAATCCAACAACAGATGTTCTTGAGAAACGTATAGCTGCTTTAGAAGGTGGTATTGCCTCACTTGCAGTAGCATCAGGACATTCTGCTCAACTTATAGCTATTACCAATATCATGGGACAAGGTTCCAATATTGTAAGCAGCTCACATTTATATGGTGGTACATACAACCAATTTAAAGTTACATTTCCTCGGTTTGGTATTACCACTAAATTTGTACAAACACAGCGCGTAGAAGACTACGAAGCTCTCATTGATGAAAACACTCGTGCTATTTATGCAGAAACTATTGGCAATCCTGAATTTAGTGTACCAGATATTGAAGGTTTAGCAAAAATTGCCGAAAAACATGGTGTTCCATTGATAATTGACAATACATTTGGTGCCGGTGGATATATTTGCAAACCTATACATTGGGGGGCTCATATTGTTACTAGTAGTGCTACCAAATGGATTGGCGGACATGGTACAAGTATGGGTGGAGTTATCATAGACAGTGGTACTTTTAATTGGGGTAATGGTAAATTTCCATTTTTTACAGAACCATCGGAAGGATACCACGGACTGAAATTTTGGGAAGTATTTGGTTCTCATAGTCCATTTGGTAATATTGCTTTTATTATTCGTGCTCGTGTAGAAGGATTACGAGATTTAGGTCCAGCAATCAGCCCGTTTAATTCTTTTCAATTATTACAAGGTATTGAAACACTATCTCTTCGTATGCAAAAAACTGTTGACAACACATTATCGCTAGCTCAATGGTTAGAAAAACATCCTAAAATTGAACATGTAAACTATCCCGGATTAGCTTCATCAAAATATCATACAATTGCTAAAAAATATTTACAACATGGTTTTGGCGGAGTATTAAGCATACGTGTAAAAGGAGGAAAAGAAGCTGCTGAACAAGTAATTAATAACTTACAGCTTGCAAGTCACCTTGCAAATGTAGGCGATGCAAAAACTCTGGTTATACAACCTGCAGTAACTACTCATCAACAATTAAGTGAACAAGAACAAATAGCAGCTGGAGTATTCCCAAATTTAATTAGAATATCGGTTGGTATTGAACATATTGATGATATCATTTGGGATTTTGAACAAGCATTAGAGCAAATATAATTTTATGTAAAATTATATTTGCTGCTTTATTTCTCTTCGTTTACTGTAAACTATGCTTATAATACAAGCTGCTACAAGTATATATAATGCATATGTATATATATAATAAGCTGCAATAGCATATTTGGGTTCATAAATAAATGTTACTTCAACTTTACCTTGAGGTATTGTAATTGCCATACAACAATAGTTAGCAAATTGTATTGCTGTTTCAGTATTATTTATATATGCCTTCCAACCCGGATATATATTTTGCATAAAAACCAAATATTGTTCCCGCGAACTTTGTATTTTGCATGTTACACTCCGTGCTGTTGATTTTACAAATTCAATGCTATCAAGTTTTGTATGTATAGATTTATACAAAATTGGTTGCGTTTCGAGAATTACTATTTTTTTTGTTAAATCAAATACGGTAT
>JAJUFK010000255.1 GCA_029266015.1 Bacteroidota bacterium | reverse complement strand
GGTGGTTCAAATGTATAAAATAAATATTCTTTGTTTTTAACAATATTTATAAAAACACATGTGTCAACATATACATAAGGTTTAAACCATCTATTTCGAGTATTGTTTTGTAAAATTTCAAAAGATTCTTTTTCTTGAGGAATATAATAAGTATAACTATGAAGCAACGTATTGTAAGTATTGAGCATGCGAATTCGAATACTTGAATTTTGGGGAATATAAAAAGGTAACGCAAAGGAACCTTGTATAAAATCACTTGAATTATTTACATATATAATTTTTGTTGGGCTTGTATACGATTGAATGAGCTGATTTTTATTTTCATCGTAATTTTCTACTTCAAAGTATATATATGATTTTGAATTTTTACTTGATTGTGTATATAAATCAGAAGCAGAAATAGTGTATATAATATTTGTTATAGAATCTGAAGAAGGAGTAATTAAAAAATAAGCTTCTATATCTGAAATTGGTTTATTGTAATCAGATATTACTTTTTGTTGTTTACAAGCTACAATACAAATAAAAATAAATAGAAAATAATAGTGACGCATATTATGCTTGAGCAGTATTTGGTCCAAAATTTAATGGCATAGCACCCCCACCTGGACCTTCCGTAATTTTTATTTTACCATGCATAGCTTCAAATTTTGCTATATTGTCTTGTAAAGCAAATAATAGTTTTTTTGCATGTTCTGGTGTTAAGATAATTCTTGATTTAACACTTGCTTTTGGAATTCCCGGCATTAGCCTAACAAAATCAACCACAAATTCAGAATTTGAATGGGTTATAATAGCAAGATTGGAATAAATACCTTGAGCTACTTCTTCAGATAGTTCAATATTAAGTTGTTGTTTGTTTTCTTCCATAATACAATTTTTTAATAAAAGTAAATGTATAAAAAAAAGTCACATTGAAAAATTACAATATGACTTTTTTATTTTAATAATATTACAGTAGTTATTTATGATTTTTTATTTTTTCAAAATCTTCCATTGAACCTACAATAATATTTTCATATTCACGCAATCCTGTTCCTGCAGGTATTTTATGACCTACAATTACATTTTCTTTTAAGCCTTCTAGTTCATCAACTTTACCATTAATAGCGGCTTCATTTAGAACTTTTGTAGTTTCTTGGAACGATGCTGCTGAAATAAAGCTTTGAGTTTGTAATGCAGCGCGAGTAATACCTTGCAGTATTTGGCTCGCTGTTGCAGGTTGTGCATCACGAACTTGAACAAGTTTAAGGTCTTTGCGTTTTAATTGTGAATTTTCATCACGTAATCTACGTGCTGTAACTATTTGTCCCGGACGTAAATTTTCAGAATCACCTGCATCTACAACTACTTTTTTGTCGTAAATCCAATCGTTTTCTTCCATAAATTCCCAACGGTCAACAATTTGTTTTTCAAGGAATTTACTATCTCCCGGATCAATTATTTCTACTTTACGCATCATTTGTCGTACAATTACCTCAAAGTGTTTATCATTAATTTTTACACCTTGTAAACGGTAAACTTCTTGTACTTCATTAACGATATATTCCTGTACTTTAGTAGGACCTTTAATAGCCAGAATATCTGAAGGTGTTATTGCGCCATCTGATAAACAAGTACCTGCTTTTACATAATCATTTTCTTGAACCAATATTTGTTTTGAAAGAGGTACAAGATACTTTTTAACTTCACCGGTTTTTGATGTTACAGAAATTTCTCTGTTACCTCGTTTAATCTTACCAAATGAAATTTCACCGTCAATTTCAGATACTATAGCTGGATTTGATGGATTTCGTGCTTCAAAGAGTTCTGTTACACGTGGTAAACCACCGGTAATGTCACTTGATTTTCCAATAGCACGAGGAATTTTTACAAGAATTTGACCTGCTTTAACTTTATCGCCTTCGTTTACAGAAATGTGAGCACCAACAGGTAGGTTATAGTTATGAATTGTATCACCTGCTTTATCAAGAATTTTAATTACAGGGTTTTTAGTTTTATCTTTTGCTTCTACAATTACTTTTTCTTCAAAACCGGTTTGTTCATCTGTTTCTTTTTTGAAAGTAACACCTTCTATTACATTTTCAAATGCAATTTTACCTGCCGATTCAGAAATTATTGAAGCATTATATGGATCCCAACTACATAATAGAGTACCTTTCTCAACAACATCACCTGGGCTAATAAACAATTTAGAGCCATAAGGAATATTTTGCGAGGTCAATACAATTCCTGTATTTTTATCAACAACTTTTAATTCACCTAAACGACCAATTACAATATTAACCGGTTTGCCTGTTTCATCTTCGGATACAACAGTTCGTAATTCATCTATTTCAACTATACCATCGTATTTAGATACAATAGAAGATTCTGCTGCAATATTAGAAGCTGTACCACCCACGTGGAAAGTACGAAGTGTAAGCTGTGTACCCGGCTCACCAATTGATTGAGCAGCAATTACACCAACAGCTTCTCCTTTTTGAACCATTCGAGCAGTCGCTAAGTTTCTACCATAACATTTTGCACATACACCTTTTCGTGATTCACATGTAAGTACAGAACGAATTTCTACTTGTTCAATAGGTGAATCTTCTATAATTTGAGCAATTTCTTCAGTTATTTCTTCTCCGGAAGCTATTATCAGATTTCCGGTTTGCGGATGATAAATATCGTGAACACATGTTCTACCAAGAATTCTATCATATAAAGTTTCAACAACTTCGTCGTTGTTTTTAATTGATGTTGCTATAAGACCACGTAATGTTCCACAATCTTCTTGTGTTATTACAACATCTTGAGAAACGTCAACTAAACGACGAGTTAAATAACCCGCATCTGCTGTTTTTAAAGCTGTATCGGCCAAACCTTTACGAGCACCGTGAGTAGAAATAAAATATTCTAATACCGAAAGTCCTTCTTTAAAGTTAGAAAGAATTGGATTTTCAATAATTTCGTTACCGGTAGAACCTGATTTTTGTGGTTTTGCCATAAGACCACGCATACCGCAAAGCTGACGAATTTGTTCTTTAGAACCACGAGCTCCAGAATCAAGCATCATATAAACAGAATTGAATCCTTGTTTATCTGAGCTAATTTGTTTCATTACAATATTGGTCAAACTTGCATTTGTATGTGTCCAAATATCAATAATTTGATTATACCGTTCATTATTAGTAATAAAACCCATGTTGTAATTAGCTAATACTTCTTCTACTTGTTGATATCCGGCATTAACTAATTCTTCTTTTTCTTTTGGAATGATTACGTCAGAAAGATTAAATGAAAGACCGCCTTTAAAAGCCATGCTATATCCTAAATTTTTCATTTCATCAAGGAATTTAGCAGCTTTTGCTGTTCCGGCAACTTTTAATACATTTCCAATAATTTCACGTAATGATTTTTTAGTTAATATTTCATTAATATATCCAACTTCAAGTGGTACAATTTCGTTAAAAATTATTCTTCCTACAGTTGTATCAATTATTGATTTTTTGCCTTCTATATCTTTACGTAAAACTTTTACAATTGCATGTAACTCTACTTTTTGTTCATTATAAGCTATTATAGCTTCTTCAGCTGAATAAAAAATAGAACCTTCTCCTTTAGCTCCTTTGCGTTCTTTAGTTATATAATATAAACCAAGAACCATGTCTTGTGATGGAACCATGATAGGCGCTCCATTAGCAGGGTTTAAAATGTTATGTGATGAAAGCATTAATAATTGTGCTTCAAGAATTGCTGCATTTCCTAATGGTAAATG
>JAJUFK010000196.1 GCA_029266015.1 Bacteroidota bacterium | reverse complement strand
TTATCTCCATACATAGCCATCCCCATATGAGTAAAATCAGGCGTCATTAATTTTATACAATTTTGACTCAATCGGGTTTCAATCCATTTTTTTACAACAGCTTCTATTACTTTTTGCATTTCTTCTTCGGAGTACACACCATCAAAAGAATATCCGTAGCCTAATATTTCACCTATTTTAAGAGCTTGTATGTAATTAAGTCCACGTTCGTTTTCGTAGGTTATGCCCTTTAAATCTGTTTTTTTAATCCTATCCCAAGGGGTTTCACCTGCTTGATTTATATTATCGGTAAAATTGTAACAAAACATTTCTTTAGCATGACTTTGAGCTAAATTTTCAAGAATTGTATTCCATTGCAATTCCGGAACAGGATATACTTTTACCAATCTTCCTGTATCACATAAACAACCTTCGGTACGCCACTGATTTACAATTTGCAACGACATCTTACGAAAAAATTCTTGTTCAAAACTAAACGGAACAATATGAAATTCAGCATTTAACTTTTTTTGCTTTTCCTCAAATACAGTACTGCCGGGCATAATTTGTTTAGCCATTTCCATATATTTGTATGTGTCGCGAAGCAAAACACTGTCACGCCATGTACGAGGAGCACCCGCAGTTTCTCTATATTTTTGAGCTGTATTATCAATGAGTTCAACCCATCGTTTTTCAATATGTTTTTGTATATCGGCATCATTAGGATACAATTCCATTCCACGTTTCGAAAAATCCTGAAAAAATGTTTTATCTTCATCGTACCGTGCTGTATCTATACTCATTTTTAAGGCTTTTTTAAACCCTTGACTTATAGCATAATTATTTTGATATTTATCACGATATGTTTCTATAATCCAAAATAAATCGCGAAACATCCAATTTTCGGCAAGTAGAATTGCTCCTTTAGTAAGGGCTTCGTAATCTTCGTGTGACGATGAGATTTCGGGTTTATACTTTTCATACAATCGTGAAACTTGTGACATACAACGCTCATAATCACCTACTTTTGCATATATTGTTGCTAATTCCAACGCATTTGCGTGAATATTATATGCACGCATAAGACGTTGATACATAAGAATAGCTTTATCTTTATTGGTATTACGCAATGATTTAGCAACAGCATCGGCGTAATTATATATCATTTGTAAAGTATCGGAATGTTCTTCGAATATAGTACCGTCGGGGTCTTTTGCTCTTAAAATACTCAGTGTTTTTATGCAATCCATAAGAGGATCTTTTGTAAAATCTTTATATTTTTCGGGCAATTGTGCCATTTCAAAATAGGATATAGCTTGTATATAATATGGCTCATAAAAATTTGGATATTTAGCAATTACATCGTTGCATTTTTCAACACATTTCACAAATTCACGTGCATGATACAGTTTATATAATTTTTTTGCAGATTGTGCATGCGCTGATAATACAAGAACTACACTAAATAATATGATACATATTTTTTTCATACTTTTTTACAAACGTTACTACCCCACAAAAATAGTAATTGTTTTGTGAAAAATACTATGAATTAAATTATAGTTTTACAGGAACATTACATGCAACTAACAGTAGAATATGTTGCTGTACTGTTTGCAGTATAAAAATTTAAAAAATCTTGAAACTGAGAAAATGATTTATGACATGTTATACAAGTACCAAATCCATATTGCATAAAAACAAAGGGAACAAAAGCTTTTTTGCTTTGAACATAGTCTGAATATGTGTCGCCCACATATATTGGATTTCGAAGTGCAAAAAACGTTCGTAAATCTTGTATGTTTTCGTATTTTGATTTGTGATTTTGGCCATGTGAAATAGTATGGGTAAAATACTTTTCAAGCTTACTCCACCTAAGAAAATGATAAATCATATCTGCAGGACAATTACTTACAATAAATAATCTATATGTTTCTGCCAACAATGGAATTCCTTCTGCAACACCTGTATACAAAGTTCCGCCATGTAATTTAACCATGGTATATTGGTATTCAATTACTTTTTCATATATAGCATTTTGTTCATGAATTGCAAATTCGGGTAATACTGCCTGCAGGTATGCATGTTGTTCTAACCCCATAAATCCTTGCAAATCTTGTTTTGTAAAATGTTTTTCTATACCATGGTCTTTAAAATATGCATTAAACCCCATAGCATAAGTTTCTACAGCATCCCATAATGTTCCGTCTAAATCAAAAATAATTGAATCAGGTTTACTCATAGAAACATTATTTTTTTAAGTAATATCCTTTACCTGCTTCAAAATTTGTAATAGAATTAGTAGTTCCATTTGGTTCCCAAAATCCGTCAAAATTTTTGACAATTTGTGAATTCGTTGCATTTAAAAAATTTGAAATAGGTAATACACTAAAAGGTGTAGTTCCTGCCGAAGGATACCCAATAAGATTCCAACCTGCAGGTAATAATGCATAACTTGGAGAAACTATTGGAGTACCGGTAATTTGCACAGTAGCAGCAGTATTCATTTTAACCAAATATCCTTTACCTGGAGTAAGTTTAGTCAATGATTGTAATTCAGCAGTATTATTTTTGATCCAAAAACCATCAGCATTTTTAATTTCTTGTACATCTTTACCGGCAAAGAGAGTTGTAATAGTAGAATCGGCTGTACGAACACTATAAGAAAACAAGTTCCAACCGCTTTGCAATGAAATACTTTGTGTATAGGTACTAACACATTTACTATTTGTAGGATCAATTACTGCTTTTACGGGTGTGCGAGCACAAGCTGAACCTACTAAAATTTTCCAATCATAGAAAAATCCATACCATGCACTTTGCCAACTTTCATTATAAGTAAATGAAATATAGCCTGTATATGTATATGGGAATGATGCACCTGATGCTTCAAAATAAATTGCACCTGATGTTCCGTCACAATCTATTGTATAATTTCCGGGTGCCAAAAAGAAGTTAAGAGGTAATGTTTGTTTTCCTGTAGCAAGACCTGTAATAGTTTTAGTATGAATAACCGTACCGTTTTGTTTTATATTTATAGTAACATTAGTACCTGCAGTAACTACATATACGGCAATACTTTCTAGGGTAAGACTTTGTAACACGGTAATGTTATTAATTTTATCGCTATCGGTAAATCCGCTACCCATACTCCATTTATCGCCGGTACCTTGTGTTGCTTTTCCGAGTGACCCGCTAAATCCACCTGTTTCTTGAACATAATATGTTGTATTAGTACTTATAGTTGGGCTATAAGTTTTAGCCGTACTCAATGCTGTTCCTCCGGTTGCTACATTATACCATGCATACGAAGAAGTTCCCGTAACCGTAAGTGTAACTTGTCCCGGACTACAAATAGTATCACCGGTAACATTGAGTAAACTTGAGGTAATAGTAATATTGTCTTGAACAGTTTGGCAGTTAAGAGCACTCACGCTTACCGAATACGTACCTGCTTTTGCCACAGTAATAGTTTGTGTTGTAGCTCCTGTATTCCATACATACGACACATTTGGCACACTTGCATTCTGAGCATCAAGAATAAATTCAGTTTGTGTACATAAATTTTTATTTTCACCTAATTCAAGTTGTAAATTTCCACTAACAATTTTATCACTTGTTTTAACACAACCATTACTATCTACCGACACCCGATATGTTCCTGCTTGCGTAATTGTGAGCGATGGTGATGTTTGCCCGGAAATCACGTTGCCATCTTTATACCACGTAAATGTTTTGCCGCCTGCAGTTAGTCCACTTTGCAATACAGCAGATGTTACTCCACAAATAGAATTAACACCAGTAATATTTGGAATAGCACACCCACTTTGTACTGCAGGACTTATAGCATGCAAATAACCATACAGAGCTTGTTTACCACGCATAGTTTGTTGAGGGGTAAATTCATTTGCCGCATAAAAGTAACGAACGTTGTAGTACATTTCGCCGTAAGGCCAATTGGTAGTTGGATAATTCTTTGTAGTCATCCACGTAGGATTGCCCATAGCCATTCCACCAGGGCTCCAATCGTAAATATTCATATATGGCGTATGTCCTGGGTGTACACCCGGAGTTCCATCGGCCCATCCACTAGTATACGCATTAGGAACCGATTTTTTTGACGCAAGAGGAGTTGTTGCTGTAGTCATTATAATCATATTCAAAGGATTTCGTCCGAGCGACCAATCCGCTTCTAAAATAAGAGCATTTTCAAATAAGGTTTTATCGGCTCCGGGGTCTGCAATAGCATGTGCTATAATAGTTCGTTGTATTACCATTTCTGTTACAAACCACCCCTGATTATTATCACTTGCTCTCCTTGATGGACGCGTTGTAGAATAATTTGCTTCAACTGTTTTAGCTTCATTTATAATAGAAGCTTTCATATTGTTGTATAGTGTAGGATAATTTCGTGGTTGCTTGGTAAATAAATACCCGGCTACGGCATACAATTGATTTTGATTGCTATTATGAATTACCGATGTAGTGCTTGTGCATGAACTTAAACTATTCAACATTGTTTCGTAAGCAGTATTTCCGGTAATATTATACAAAAACGCTGCGGCAGTTGCTTTAAAATCTTTTCCTGTAAATTTATCTACTTTATTGGTAAGCATTTGATCCGATAATCCACTTGCATAATTGTATGCATTAATAGCACTATCACGATATTGATTTGCCAAGGCTGTTTTACCTGCAATTAAAAAACAATTAGCAAGCATTGCGGCATTTGCGGCATTTGCCCACGCTGCTACAGCAGTATTAGCCGCTTGATAGAATTTATTTGTTCCATTAGGATTGTTCAAACCATGACTATACCCTTTCCCATCGCGTAATCGCAACCAAAAATCAACTTCGTTACGAGCTTCATCAAGTATATCGGGAATACCATTACCACTCTCGGGAAT
>JAJUFK010000365.1 GCA_029266015.1 Bacteroidota bacterium | reverse complement strand
GAAGTTGTATACGAAGCTAATATAGATTTTGATGAAGAAGATACTCAAAGAAAAATGCTTGTAATTGATGATAATGAGGAAATTACAACTTATTTAAGAGAATTATTCTCTGATACATTTATAGTTATTACTGCCCGCAATGGAAAAGAAGGTATGGATAAAGCTCTGCTTGCTTTACCCGAAATTATATTGACCGATATAAATATGCCCGAAATGGATGGTAAGCAATTGTGCCGCCAGTTACGAAGCAATAGTTTGACCAATCATATACCTATTATACTTATCAGTGCCCAATCGCAGCCACACGAACAAATAGAAGGCTTACAAATGGGAGCAGATGATTTTATTGAAAAACCATTCAATGCCAATGTGTTGAAGCAAAAAGTATATATGCTGTTGCGAAATCGCGAAAAATTGATAGAACATGTTAAACAATCACTCAATACTACCGAAAAGTTTAATTTGCCAGATAGTTTTGATGATAAAATTATAAAAGAAATTACCGATGTAATAATTGAAAATATAAGTAACGTTGACTTCAAAGTAGATATGCTTGCTGAAAAAGTAGGATTGAGTCGTTCGCAATTGTACCGTAAAACCGTATCTGTATTGGGACAATCGCCAAATGACTATATTAAAAGTCTTCGCCTACAACAAGCAGTAGAAATGCTTAAAACCGGTAGATACCGAATTTCGGAAATTGCATACGAAGTTGGCTTTTCAGATCCCGGATACTTTAGTTCATGTTTCTTCGAAAAATATGGCATAAAACCATCGGATTATGGAAAAATGAAGGAATAATATGTTAATTTTTAATTCTTAATTTTTAATTTTTAATTGAAAATTCAGTGATATAATCCCGAAGGCTTATTGAAAATAAGCCACTTTTTTGTGCCTTAGTGACTTTGTGGCAATTTTAATAAAGTTGGGTATACGGTAAAAGGTTTACGTTATAGGGAAATATAGACATTCAGACTTTTAAGACATAAACATGAAACACATAGTAGTACTTACAGGAGCAGGCATAAGTGCCGAGTCGGGAATCAAAACTTTTCGCGATACAGGTGGCATGTGGGAAGAGTATGATATAATGGAGGTAGCAAGTATTGATGGATGGTTTAAAAATCCACAATTAGTGCTTGATTTTTATAATAAACGAAGGGCAGATTTGGAACATGCACAACCAAACAAAGCTCACCTGTTGTTGGCACAATTAGAGCAATATGCTAAAGTATCTATTATTACCCAAAATGTAGATAATCTACATGAACGTGCAGGAAGTTCGTTTGTATTGCATTTGCATGGTGAATTAACAAAAGTTCGCAGTACCGCCAACGATTTTGATGTGCAAGATATTGGATATAAACCTATTCACATTGGCGATGTCTGTTCGCAAGGCTATCAATTACGACCTCATATTGTTTGGTTTGGCGAACCGGTACCACTTATACAAGATGCGGCAAAGATAACTTCTAAGGCCGATGTGCTTATAATAATTGGAACATCTATGCAGGTATACCCTGCAGCAGGATTATTACATTATGCACCGGCATCTATACCTATATATTTCATAGACCCCAATCCGGCAATAGAATCAACCAAGCAAATTACTGTAATTGCCGAACAAGCAAGTAGTGGTATGCAGAAGGTGTTTGATGAACTGTTGCAACAATAACATGTATTCATCTTAGATATCTTTTTTAAATATTAATTGAGATAATATGACTAATAGTAAAAAACGTGTTGTTGTTTTATGTGGTGCAGGTGCAATTAATCCTTGGGGTGGTATTCAAACCTCCGAATTAACTAAAAAGGTTTTAGAATCATCATCACGTTTTTTATGTATGGATAATACAACTCCTATATTACAATATATTTATAATATACTAAAAAATAATGGTTTACATGAAAATGAAATCAACTTTGAAACACTAATAAATTGTGTTGATGAATTAATTGTACATTATTCTTATTCAAATAAAAAAGAAAAAAAGCAATCAATTCACAAATCAATTTTTCAAGTCATAAATGAAGATTTTATAAATAATTTTGAT
>JAJUFK010000034.1 GCA_029266015.1 Bacteroidota bacterium | reverse complement strand
GTACTTAATGTACTCCTAGGAGATTGTTGTGCTATACTATTATAACTCGCCATACTAATGCCGATATACAAAAAAATATATCTAAAAATACTCTTACTCACTTTAATTAATAAAATATGAATAATATCATCATATTCAGCTTGTAAAGAAAATAAAAAAAAAAGTACAATGCAATAGGTTTACACAAGAAATGTGTATATTTTTTTTTTTGAACCTTATTTATTATACAATCTATTAAATTCCAACAACCAATTTTCGGACAAATTATTATCTAAAAACACTTGATAATCAAGGCTTGAACATGGCAAAATTCTTTTTTTCTTTTTATTCTTCAATGGTATTTCAACCCACATTTGTTTAGTATAAATATTTTCAAAAAATGTTATATCTTGATCTAAAAAACTATTTTGAACATAATATTTTGTAAATTTTTCTGCTGAAAAATCGCATTTTTTTTGTTTTTGTTGCGAAATTCCATCTAAAACATGCCAAATTATTTGTCCAGTAAGTGTTGTAGTAATTGCTTTTGTTGATTCATTAAAAAAAATATCATGTAAACAAAACACTCTAATATTTGGAGAATATCCTGCATACCAAGCTAATTGACAAGATTCTTCTGCATACAACCCATTGGGATTTGGATATATTTGACTAGGCATATCACTATATCTAATTGCAGACATATCAAAACTTACTATTTGAGAATCTCGAATTAATGGTTCTACTTCAAGAATATTTTGACGAACTTTACCTAATCTTACCATGGGAAAATATTGTGATTTAAACCAATCATAGGTTTTCTGTGTTGATAAATATTCCTGATATGCTATACTTATTAATCGTTGAGTTTCTGATAAATTTACAAGTTTACTTATATAATTAGTATTAGAAAAATCTTCAGAATCAATATCCAAATCTATTTTAGAATCAATACAACACATTGTAGGAAACTGTACTTTTTTTAAAACTTCTTTACCTATATAGTATAAAGATTCTTGAGTTCCTCCAATTATTATTATAGGTATTTGTAATTCTTTGAGAATTTTTAGAACTTCTTGTAAAATAATATATGATTCTCGAACTGTTTTACCTTGCTTACAATTACCAATATCAACAATAGTAAGTGATTCTGAGGTAGCACATAACTTTTCTAAAGAAACACGAAATTCATCTGCTATTTGTAATGTTGATGCAATTGTCGAATTCCTGTTTTCTTTGTATCCTAATAGAATTGCATGTGGTTTTTTGTTTGTAATATCAATTATATCTTGTGAAAAATGAATGTGAATTTTTGAATTGACATGCTTATTATATACTGTATTTGAATGTTGTTCTAATAAATCTATCAATTCCATATTATATTATTTTTTTTCTCCGGCAATTTCATAACATTGTTGTAACGTTAATGATTCCGGATTTACGTTTTTGGTAATTCTGAAAAATCGTTTTTTATAAAACACACATGGTTTTCCCCATCTATCAAAAACTACCTTAATCTTTTTATCTTCATCAAATGTTTTTATACTTTTTGCTACATCATTTTCTCTTTTTTTCAAAATACAATCAATCGCTTGTTCTAAAGTAATCACAAACACATCCGGATCTGATTTTTTTAAAGATGTAAACGTAGAATTATGAGAAATAAATGGTCCAAATTTTCCTATATTAACTTCAACTTTTTTATTTTCAAATTCTCCTAAGTATCGAGGTAATTTTAATAATGTAAGTGCTTGTTCTAAGGTTATTGTTTCAGGTTTTTGTCCTTTTAATAAACTAACATATTTCTTTTCAGGATCATCTGATTCTCCTAATTGCACAAAAGGTCCAAATCTACCTGATTTTACATACACTTTTTTACCGGTCTGTAAATCAACACCTAATTCGTTTCCGTCATTATTATTATAAAGTAGTTCAATTGCATCGTCAATTGTAATAGTTTCTATTAATTGTCCTTTGGGTAAACTTGCATAGATTGGTTTTTCATCTGATTCCGTAGTCCCTAACTGTACCATTGGGCCAAATCTACCAATTCTAACAAATACTTGTTTACCGGTTTTTGGATCAATTCCTAAAAGTCTTTCTCCATCTCCTCGTTCTGATTCTTCAATAGTTTTTTCTACAGTGGAATGAAATGATGTATAAAAATTGTGTATCATTTTCTGCCATTGTAAATTTCCTTCAGCAATTTCATCAAATTGAGATTCTACTTGAGCAGTAAAGTTATAATCTAAAATTTGTCCAAAATATTTAACTAAAAAATCATTTACCACCATTCCTATATCCGTTGGAAAAAGTTTTGATTTTTCTGAACCAAAAACTTCTGTCTTAATAGTTTTAGATATAGTGTTATTGTGTAATTCAATAGAAATAACTTTACGCTTCTCACCTATTCTATCCTCTTTTATTACGTAACCTCTTTTTTGTATAGTTGAAATTGTAGGTGCATATGTTGAAGGACGACCAATACCAAGTTCCTCTAACTTTTTAACAAGTGTTGCTTCTGTATATCGTGGAGGATGTTGCGTAAATCGTTCTGTTGCATTCATTATTTCTAAATTCAACACAGTACCTATTGATAATGGAGGTAACGTAATTTCTTGTTCTTCAACAGAATCATCATCAGAAGATTCCATATATACTTTTAAAAATCCATCAAAAGTAACAACTTCACCTTTTGCCAAAAAATAAGCTGACGTATCATTTTTGCAATTTATTGTAAATACTGTTCTTGCTATTTGAGCATCGGCCATTTGCGAAGCAATAGTGCGTTTTCGAATCAATTCATACAATCTTTGTTCATCTGAATTAGCAGAAACTACTTCATTTTTAATATATGTAGGTCTGATTGCTTCATGTGCCTCTTGAGCCCCTTTTGTTTTAGTGGTATATTTTCGAATTTTACTATATTCTTTTCCAAACGTTTCCACAATAAAACTTTTAGCAGTAGCAATTGCTATATCTGACAGATTAACAGAATCTGTACGCATATAAGTTATATGCCCTTCTTCATAGAGTTTTTGAGCTACGCTCATAGTTTTTGCAACCGGAAATCCTAATTTTCTTCCGGCTTCTTGTTGCAAAGTAGAAGTCGTGAATGGCGGAGCCGGTGATTTTGATACCGGTTTATTTTCACACGCATCTATTTTAAATGTAATTCCTTTGGAACTTTCTAAAAAAGCTAAAGCTTGTTGTTCGGTTTCAAATCTTTTTTGTAATTCTGCAGTAAAAGAATATACTTTTGAACCAAATGGAACTGAAAATAATGCAGTGATTTTAAAAGACGACGTTGATTTAAAATGAATAATTTCACGTTCTCGTTCAACAATTATTCTAACAGAAACCGACTGTACTCGTCCGGCACTCAACGATGGTTTTACCTTTTTCCATAAAACGGGAGATAATTCAAAACCAACTATTCTATCTAATATTCTACGAGCTTGTTGAGCATCAACAAGTTTTTTATCAATAAATCGAGGATTTTGAATTGAATGAAGAATAGCATCTTTGGTAATTTCATGAAAAACAATACGTTTAGTATTTTCGTTTTGCAATTTTAATACTTCAAATAAATGCCATGCAATTGCCTCCCCTTCTCTATCTTCATCGGATGCCAACCATACAGTTTTTGCTTCTTTAACATATTTTTTTAATTCGGCAACTACTTTCTTTTTATCGGCAGATACTTCATATTGAGGTTCAAAATTATGTTTTAAATCTATACCTAATTCTTTTTTAGACAAATCTCTTACATGCCCAAAACTTGATTTTACAGTATATTGTGAACCTAAAAATTTTTCAATAGTTTTTGCTTTTGCCGGAGATTCGACGATTACCAAATTTTCTGCCATATAATTTCAATAATTTGAATAATTTTGCAAAAATATAAAAATACATTTGAAATAACACGTTATAAAAAAAAATACATATGCAAACTAAAAATAATACACAAAACTCAAATAAAAAACCACTTATAATAGTATGGAGTATTTTTATAATACCGGTAATTTCTCTTACTTTATTATTTATTCTTATAGCTTATGGTTATTTAGGATTTATGCCTACTTTTGAAGAATTAGAAAACCCTCAAACAATTTTAGCAACAGAAATATTATCTTCTGATGGTAAAATTTTAGGAACGTTTTTCAAAGAAAACAGAGTTGAATGTCAATACAATGAACTTTCACCCCATTTGGTAGATGCATTAATTTCAACTGAAGACGAACGATTTTATAACCATTCGGGCATTGATTTTATTGGTTTGAGTCGTGTAATGTTTAAAACCGTATTATTAGGAGATAAAAATGCCGGTGGGGGTAGTACAGTAACACAACAATTAGCAAAAATGCTTTTCCCTCGTGAAAAATTTGATAGCCCTCTCGATATTGTGACACGAAAATTTAGAGAATGGGTAATTGCCGTGAAACTAGAAAAATCTTATACAAAAGAAGAAATTATTGCAATGTATTTAAATAAATTCGATTTTTTATATAATGCTGATGGTATAAAAATGGCTTCTGAAGTTTACTTTAATAAGTCTCCTAAAGAATTAAAAATTGAGGAAGCTGCAATGCTTGTTGGAATGCTGAAAAATCCGGCATTATTTAATCCTAAACGACGGCCCGACACAACATTTGTTCGCAGAAATGTTGTATTATATCAAATGTATAAAAATGATAAAATCAGCAAACAAGAATTTGATTCATTAAAACAATTACCTCTCGGATTAAACTTTCAACAAATTGATCACAACTTTGGTTCAGCTCCTTACTTTAGAGAATGGCTTAGAATGACAATTAGTGCCAACAAACCTAACAGAAATAATTACTGGAGCTACGAATTATACAAAAGAGACTCATCACAATGGGTTAACAATCCATTATATGGTTGGTGTAATAAAAACGAAAAATCACCCGATACCTTTTATAATATATATAAAGATGGTCTTAAAATATATACTACCATAGATTCTCGTATGCAAGAATATGCAGAACAAGCAATGATAAAACACATGAAAGAAATTGTTCAACCTGCATTTGATTCCGAAAATAAGAACAATCCAAAATCACCGTTTTCATCTAATATTTCTCAAGAAGAATTTCAAAGTAGAATAAACGCGGCTATTATTCAAAGTGAGCGTTATAAAAGTATTCCTAACGCAAAAGAAAAAGATTGGAATTCAATAATGGCTATTTTTAAAAAACCTGTAAAAATGACCGTTTTTTCATGGCATGGAGAAATAGATACAATAATGTCTCCATTAGATTCAATTAAATATATGAAACGGTTTTTACAATGTGGACTTCTTTCTATAGAAGCAAAAACCGGTCACGTAAAAGCATTCGTTGGAGGCATTAATTATAAATATTTCCAATATGACCACATTATGCAGCAACGTCGTCAAGTTGGTTCTACATTCAAACCATTTTTATATACCCTAGCTATGCAAGAAGGTATGTCGCCATGTAAAGAATTTGCAAATGTACCAACATCATTTTATTTAGCTGATGGTACTCAATGGACTCCTGACAATAGTGATGATTTTAGAAAAGGTCAAATGGTAAGTTTAGCATGGGCATTAGCAACTTCTAACAACTGGATATCGGCAAAACTTATGCAATTACATAAACCCGAAGCTGTAATAACATTGGCTCGCGAAATGGGATTATATAATCCAATAGATCCGGTTCCATCTATTTGTTTAGGAGTTGCCGATTTAACATTACATGAAATGGTTGGAGCATTTGCTACGTTCCCAAACAAAGGAGTGTATACTGAGCCTATTTTTGTAACTCGTATAGAAGATAAATTCGGAAAAGTTATTTCTACATTTACTCCTAAACAAAATGAAGCTATAAGCGAAGAAACTGCATACCTTATGGTAAACTTACTGCAAAATGTAGTAAATATGGTAGATAGAGAAGCAAAAGCATACGGTACTGCCATATCATTACGAACTCGCTACGACATTCGTATTCCACTTGGAGGCAAAACCGGAACAACGAATGACCATGCTGATGGTTGGTTTATTGGCTTTTCTCCGGAACTTGTAACAGGAGTATGGGTTGGTGGCGACGAGCGTTCTATTCGATTTAGAAGTTTCCGCTATGGACAAGGTGCTCGTATGGCAATGCCTATGTTTGCATATTATATGAAAAGCCTCATTGCTGACAGTACAAATTTAGGGTATCATTTTATGAAAGATTTTGAAAAACCTGCAAATATTAATTATTCAAAAATAAATTGTGAAAAATACGGCGACCCGACTCAAATACCAATCAAACAATCAGTAAATTACGACGAATTTTACTAACAAATGAATGAATCAGTCTTTGTTTGTAAAGAATTTTCTATAGTTCAAAATTCATCTGTTCTTAAATTGGGAACAGATGCTATGATATTAGGGTGCTTAACTGATTTTTATAATCCTTCTCATATACTTGATATTGGAACAGGCACAGGAATTTTGACTCTTATGATGGCTCAGAAATATGATGCACAATTTACTGCTATTGACATTTCAGAAGAATCTTACACTTGTGCTCTACACAATTTTAAACAAAGTAAATGGGCAAATAATATAATCTGTAAACAAATATCACTTCAAGAATTTTGTACATCAACAAATCAAGTATTTGATGGGATTATTTGTAATCCTCCATTTTTTTCTGATTCCTTGCACAATAAAAACAATCTGAAAACTATTGCTCGTCATACTATTACTTTATCCCCTATTGATTTATTTGCGTGTGCATACTCATTGCTTTCAAATCAAGGCATACTATCTATTATTATTCCATGTTCTGAAAAACAAACATTTTGCCATCAAGCACTCTATACTAATTTACATATTATTAAAGAAATTGAAATTTCACCATATTACGAAACTCCTCCCAATAGAATTATATTACAATTTTCAAAAACATGGAAATCGGTTCAACGAACACATATTGCTATTCGAAATAAAGACAAGACGTATAGCAAAGAATACAAAGGACTTACAGAAAAATTTATTTCAATCAATTGATTTTTAGACTATTAAAACGCATTGTTTTTTATAAAACACCGTTACATTTTAATAAAAATCGCCGTATATTTGAAACAAATTTATTCTATACAAACAACAGTATTATTGGTACCATGAATGCAACGCGTATACACACTTCAACTCGTATTGATATATATTCGGCCAATACTGAAAGTACATTAGCGTTGCCATATGTATCAGAGGGAATAAGTGCCGGATTTCCTTCTCCGGCATTAGATTTTACAGATATTTCTATAGATTTAAATAAACATTTGATTTCACACCCATCGTCAACATTTTATGGCCGAGTAAAAGGAAATTCGATGAAAGACGAAGGAATTTTTGACGGTGATTTATTAGTAATAGATAAAAGTTTGGAACCAAGCAACGGAAAAATTGCCGTATGCTATATTGATGGTGAATTTACCGTAAAAAAAATCAAAATAGAACATGATAGCTGTTGGCTTATTCCGGCAAACAATGAGTACAAACCTATACAAGTAACTGCCGATAATGACTTTTTGATTTGGGGAATTGTTACCTATGTAATAAAATCAGTATAATGTTTGCCCTTATTGACTGTAATAATTTTTATGCTTCGTGCGAACGTATATTTCGTCCTGATTTACAACACAAACCTATTGTAGTATTATCAAACAACGACGGTTGTATAATAGCTCGCAGTAATGAAGCAAAAGCATTAGGATTACCTATGGGAGCACCTTGCTATCAATATAAAGACCTTATAGAAAAACATAACGTAACGGTTTTTTCACCAAATTTCGCACTATACGGAGACATGAGTCAACGAGTAATGACTTTGCTAAGCGAATTTTCTCCCGATATTGAAATATACAGTATAGACGAAGCATTTTTAAAGTTTCATGGTTTTGATTTATTTGACCTACAATCATATGGAGAAATCATTCAAAAAAAAGTAAAAAAATATACCGGAATTCCCATAAGTGTAGGTATTGCCCCAACCAAAGCTTTAGCTAAAATTGCAAATCGTATTGCCAAAAAATTTCCTAAACAAACCAATAGTTGCTACTATATTCATACCGAAGAGCAACGAATAAAAGCACTCAAATGGACACATATAGGAGATGTGTGGGGAATTGGCAGAAAACACAGCAAACGGCTACAAAGTATAGGAGTACAGAATGCGTATGATTTTACCTTATTGGAGGATTGTTGGGTACAAAAAAATATGTCAATTATAGGTCTTAGATTAAAACATGATTTACAAGGCATTCCTACATTAGATTTAGAAGAAATACAAGCAAAAAAAAATATAGCAACCACTCGCTCTTTCGAAACTAATTATACAACATTTGACCAAATCAAAGAACGAGTAGCAACATTCGCAATATCGTGCAGCGAAAAATTACGCAAACAACAATCTTGCTGCTCTACCCTATTGGTTTTTATTCACACCAACGGCCATCGTATAGATTTACCGCAATACAGCAAAAATTGCATAATACATTTACCCCACGCCACAAATTCGGCAATAGAAATTACAAAATTTGCAATTATAGCATTACAAAACATATATAAACCCGGATATGCATACAAAAAAGCAGGAGTAATTGTTATGGACATACTACCGACACTCACTAAACAATACAATTTATTTGAAGAATCAAATCCAAAACATCCTGCAATAATGCAAGCTATGGATACCATAAACAATACATACGGACAACATACCCTAAAACTTGGAATTCAAGATCAGAAAAAAATGTGGAAAATGAAACAAGAAAAATTATCACCCAAATACACAACCAATATTCACGATATTATTACCATACACTGTTAAACAAAAATAGTATGTGTTTTTATTTTCATCAATCAAAATCAGCAGTGGAAGTTGCTCAAAGATACAATATATATAATACGACACAGCTACAAATATCGCAAGGAATATATAACGGATTTATGTTTCCTCTCATTACAACTATACATCAACAAAATTCACAACCAACGTTACAACAAATGCAGTGGGGACTCATACCTGATTGAGCAAAAAACAAAGAAATACAAAAAAACACATTAAATGCCCGATGGGAAACCATTCATGAGAAACCATCATTTAAATATTACACACAAAATAGATGTATAATACCGGCAACAGGATTTTACGAATGGCAATGGCTTGACCCCAAAGGGAAACACAAACAAAAATATAATATTCAATGCTCACACAATGAATTATTCAGTATAGCAGGGATATGGAATATATGGCAATACAACAACCAACCCATCTACACGTGTAGTATTATTACAATTCCGGCAAATTCACTTATGGCTACAATTCATAATACAAAAAAACGAATGCCTTTTATTTTAGATATAAACCAAGAATCAGATTGGCTTACCGGCAAACAAATTATACCGAAAGATATTGAATTGACAGCACATACGTGCATGTAATAAAAAAAACTAATAAATTACGCATTCTGAAATTTGTGATTGAATAAAAAAAAATTACTTTTGTTTATATGTAAAATAAATAAAACAGATGAACATACAAGATATACAAGACCAAATAATTGAAGAATTCAGCATATATGAAGATTGGTTAGATAAATATCAATATATAATAGATTTAAGTAAAGATTTACCATTGATTGACGACCAATATAAAAAAGAAAACTATGTAATAAAAGGATGTCAATCACAAGTATGGTTACATGCTGATTTTAAAAACGGTAAAGTAATATATACGGCAGATAGTGATGCGGTAATCACAAAAGGTATTATTTCTTTACTTATACGAGTATTATCGAACCAAACACCCGAAGACATTCTTAATTGCGACTTATATTTTATAGAAAAAATCGGTTTAAAAGAAAACTTATCACCTACTCGTTCTAACGGTTTGGTGGCAATGATAAAACAAATGAAATTGTACGCTATGGCGTGTAATTACAAACAAAATCAATAAATTATGGCAACAAACACAGAACAAACGGCAAAATTGGAAGAAGAAATTGTTGCAACACTTCGAACCATTTACGACCCCGAAATTCCAGTGAATATATACGACCTTGGATTGATATATGAAATTGATATGAAAGAATTACCATTGGTAAAAATTGAGATGACACTTACATCTCCTAATTGTCCAATGACCGATGTTATAATGTATCAAATAGAAAATCGGGTAAAATTAATTGAATCAATAGAAGAGGTACAAGTATCAATAGTGTTTGACCCACCATGGGACAAAGAAATGATAAGCGAAGAAGGAAAATTAAAATTAGGACTCTTATAAGTATGCAACAAAAAATTCATATGGTAGATTTGGTGGGTCAATATGAAGCACGCAAATCGGAATTTGACGCTGCAATTTCATCTGTTATTCATCAAGCAGCATTTATTAATGGACCTGAAGTTGATGCATTTCAAAAAGAATTAGAAGAATACTTAGAAGTAAAACATGTAATACCATGTGCAAATGGCACCGATGCTCTTACCATAGCATTATGGGCTTTAGACTTACCTCCGGGTAGTGAAATAATAACTTCTGACTTTACATTTATTGCAACAGCAGAAGCAATAGCAAGAGTTGGATTGGTTCCCGTACTTGTGGATATAAACCCACATACATTTACAATAAATACATCGCTCATTGAACAAGCCATAACACCACGAACAAAAGCAATAATGCCGGTTCATTTATTTGGACAAGCAGCAAACATGAACCATATTATGGAAATTGCCGAGCGCCATAATTTGTATGTAATAGAAGATTGTGCACAATGTTTTGGAGCAAATTATATAGTTAAGGGGGAACAAAAAAAATTAGGTACCATTGGAACTATTGGTTGTACGTCATTTTTCCCTTCTAAAAATTTAGGATGTTTTGGTGATGGCGGAGCAATATTTACAAACGACAGTGAACTAGCGGTTATCATAAAAAAAATTGCTAATCATGGTTCTCAAAAAAAATATTACCATTCTATAATAGGAGTAAATTCAAGATTAGATGGAATACAAGCTGCTATATTGCGTGTAAAGTTAAAATATATAGATATTTATAATGCTTCGCGACAACAAGCAGCTCAATGGTATAATCAACGACTTAAATATATTAATTGGATAACAACACCTCAATTAGAACCGTATTCAACCCATGTATACCATCAGTATACAATTATACTGCAAGATGTTTCAAACACAGAATTACAATCATTTTTACAAACACATGGTATACCTAGTATGATATATTACCCTGTTCCTATGCATAAACAAGAAGCATTACAGATTTTTAATCCACAACAATGTCCACATTCAGAATTTGCATCAAAACATGTATTAAGTTTACCTATGCATACCGAACTTACCGAATCACAAGTTGATTTCATATGTAATTGTATTACATTATTTAAACCATAAATAATTGCATAAAATGTCTCAAAAAAACTATTATGCTCACGAAACCGCAATAATCGACAGCGGTTGCCAAATTGGTTCCAACACTAAAATTTGGCACTTTTCTCACATTATGCCTAATTGTATAATAGGTGAACGTTGTAACATTGGACAAAATGTAGTAATATCTCCCGATGTTGTATTAGGCACCAATGTAAAAGTTCAAAATAATGTATCAATATATACAGGTGTTATTTGTGAAGACGATGTGTTTTTAGGTCCGTCTATGGTGTTTACAAATATATTGAATCCTCGAAGCGCTATTGTAAGAAAATCGGAATACAAACAAACTATAGTAAAAAAAGGTGCTAGCGTAGGAGCAAACGCAACAATAGTTTGCGGTATTACAATTGGAGAATACGCTCTCATTGGTGCAGGTGCTGTTGTAACTAAAGATATAAAACCCTACGCCTTAGTAATTGGAAATCCTGCACGTCAAACCGGTTGGGTGAGTGAATACGGACATAAATTACAATTTGATAAAGACAATAAGGCTATTTGTCCCGAAAGTTCACAAGAATATATTCTAGAAAACGATTTGGTAAAACGAATTAAATAATCTGCTTTTGAAAATTTCAAAAATTCTTGATGGTTTTATTCTTGCACTTATTAGCATTATAATACTTGCATGGCTATTCCCTAATATTGGGACAAACACGCAATATATGGATTTAAAAAAAATATCTGAATATAGTATTACAATCATTTTCTTCTTTTATGGAGTTAAATTAAGTCCTCAGAAAATACGAGAAGGCTTATCTAATTGGAAGATGCATATTGTAATACAAATTACAACATTCATAATATTTCCAATACTTGTATTAATAACTAAACCTTTTTTTACAGATATTCATATTTGGCTTAGTATATTTTTTGTAGCAGCACTACCATCAACAGTTTCATCTTCGGTTGTTATGGTCTCTCTTGCAAAAGGTAATGTGCCCGGAGCTATCTTTAATGCTACAATTTCAAGTTTAGGAGGCATATTTATTTCACCACTAATTCTTAGTTTTTTTATTGTACAATCAAATATTGAAATTAATACAAGTGAAATACTCATAAAATTATTGTTTCAGATATTAGTTCCAATGATTGCAGGCATTGTTTTACATAACAAACTAAAAATATTTGCAGAAAAACAATCAAAAAGATTAAAAAAACTTGACCAAAGCATAGTACTTCTTATTGTTTACACCTCATTTTGTACTTCATTTGAAAGTGGCATATTTAACACTATCGCTCTTTCTACTATTGTATTTATTTTTATAGGTATAGGATTTCTGTTTCTTATAGTTTTTGTAATTCTAAAAAAAATTAGCTCATTTTTTAATTTTTCGTATGAAGATACCGTTACCACAATATTTTGCGGATCAAAAAAATCATTAATTCATGGCGTAGTTTTATCCAAAGTACTTTTTTCAACAACAATATTATCCGGCTTTATATTAGTTCCAATAATGATATATCACTCATTACAACTTATTGCAATAGGTTTTCTTATTCCCAAAATGCAAACTATAATTATGAAAAAAAAAATAAATCAAAAAAAAATCTATCTTTTTTAGAACTTATTTATTATCTTTACGTAATTGATTTATTTTATTTATTTCACAACATATAGTATTATGATAAAAAAAATTATTCTTATACTCATTTCAAGTTTTATGTTCTTAACACATCAAGCACAAGAAATGACTGAAGTTGTTGAGCAATCAACAAATAAATCATTGCATATTTTACCTCGATATTTTAATGATAATATAATTGTATCACACACAAGTGATATTGAAACCAAATGTGAATTATATATATTTTCATCAACAAACGGGAGAAATGTATTGTCAAAACAACTACAAATAGAATCAAGTTTTTATAAAGTTCCAACTAACTCATTAAAAAAAGGAGAGTATATATATTTCATAGTTGAAAATAATAAACCAATTGCTCGAGGGACATTCATTAAGAGTTAATTCCATAACAAACATACCCTTTCTTTATTTTTCTTTAACATTCATTATACATTTTTTGAATTTGATGTAATTAATCTTTTTATATGACGTCAATAGAATAAAAATGTAAAACAAGTAATTTATATTTGTGCAAACAAATACATAAATTATATATGAAAGCAATTATTAAATCAGAATTCAATTTTCCGGGACAAACAAGTGTATATCATGGTAAAGTACGTGACGTATATACTCTTTCTGACAATAAACTTATAATGATAGTATCTGACAGGATATCTGCATTTGATGTAGTTCTTCCCAAAGGTATTCCTTACAAAGGACAAGTATTAAATCAAATAGCATCAAAATTTCTTGATGCAACTTCAGATATTGTTCCTAATTGG
>JAJUFK010000407.1 GCA_029266015.1 Bacteroidota bacterium | reverse complement strand
ACGTAATTTTGTAAGAGCCGCTTCTAATATCTTGTTATGGTCAAATACCATTTGAGGAACCTGTTTTACAGGTATCCAAGTAGCTTCTTGAGCATCTTCGCCGGCATGTATCACATAATCAGATATTTTAATAAGAGCATAGTATGCAATAGTAATTACCCGTCGGAGTGGATATCTGTTTACATTACCAAAAGTACCGACTTCTTTCATATATACATTGGTAAGACCTGTTAAATCTTTAAGTCTGCGTGCAGGTGCTTTATCTAAATCTTCTTGTAAATATACAAATCCACCGGGCAATGCCATCATGCCAAAATCAGGTTCAGTATTACGTTTTATGCACAGTATTTTAAGTTCTTCGTTGTCAAATCCAAATATAACGCAATCTATCGAAAGGTTGTCTATCAAAGTATCTTCCATCAGTATAGTAAATCAATTTATTTTTAAACAAAAGTACATGTTTTTTTATTGTATATAAAAACATAGATATAAAAAATGATGCTTTTTATTGGTTGTAATTAAATGCATGTTTTTCAAATTCTTTTCCGTTGATTTGTATTGAAATATAGTGAATTCCACTATAATGTTTTCGAGTTGTTAATGGCTTAAATGAATGTTTTTTGTGTAAAACATATGGTGTGTTAGGGGTAAATTCAGATTGTTTTAATCTAAAAACTTTTTTGTGGTAATTACCATTACTTCTTAGAAAATAAATACAATATTCTATTCGTAGTACACAAGAAGATTTATTATAATGTGCAAATTCACAAGTGAATTCTAATGGTTTTAGAGGTGTTATAAGTGATGAAGTAATTGCAAATTTGGTACAGCTAATTTCTTGGGGTGTTTGAAAATTGCATAATTCTAAAGCCGTAGTGTTACCTTGTTTTAATAAGGTTCTTAATCCGTGTTGGATTATGCGGTATGTTTTACTGTTTTGTTTCCACCGTTTACAAAGTTCTAAAGCTATTTGTGGATTATCTTTTGAAATATCATGTATATTGTTTGCTACACTTTTTCTTACAAACATTGAATTATCATGTTTTAAAGCATCTAAAATAGGAATAATAGGTGATGGATCTAATCTAAATTGAGTAAGTTGCTTTGCCCATGGTAATCGGGGTCTGCACCCTTCTGATGCCAATCTGCGAACATTTTCATGAGAGTGATATGCCCATGTATGCATTTGTTGCATTGTTTGTTCAGGATATTTTTCAATAAATGGTCGTATAGCAAATTCACAACTACTTAGTTGTGTAATAGTTTCAATAGCTGCTATAGATGTTTTGTAATCATGTAATCCATACATTTCAATAAATTGAGGAAAAAACATATAATTCAGCATCCAATTTGAATTTGCAGTTTGTGAGTATAGATGTATGTATGCTGTTATAATATCAATTTTTGTAGTATAATCACCTTTTATACATTGGTTAAGAGCAAATGCTGTATGCTGTAATCTTTCTTTTAATTCTTTT
>JAJUFK010000055.1 GCA_029266015.1 Bacteroidota bacterium | reverse complement strand
CATGGAGCAAATCAATTTGCAAATACTCCTGTAATTACAGCAATGTATACATATTCTAATAATTATGTAACTTTCAAAACAGGTTCATTCCCCATGCAACGCAATATGTTTCCGTTAGCAATGTATACTGATTCTTTATATTACTTTAGGCCAAATATGCAAGGAGCTTTAGTGTCTTATTCAAACAAAATGGGATTTTGGAACATAGAAGAAACCGGTATATTTGATTGGTTATTACAAGAAAATTATGGAGCAAATGAATCATTTTTAGCCGGTATAAGTGGAACTTTATGGTATAAAAATGTATTTAATAAACACTATTATTATTACAGACACCATGCTACAGATACTCCTACCGGAAACAAAGCAGTAGAAGACAACGGTTGTGTATTGCTTACACTTGGTTATGCAACTCATACCCCCATTACACTATCATATGAAATAGGAAAACTTATAACATGGCAAGAATTGAGAGGTAGTATGGAGAAATATTCGGGAGGACTATTTACACAAGCTACAATTTCATACAACCGTTTAAAAGCCGATGCAACATATTATTTTGGCGACCCTACCTACCTGCCTCTTGGCGATCCTTTGTACCGAAGCGGGAATTATGCCAGAATAAATACTTCACTAGAATTTTTGAAATCAAAACATGTTCAAGGAATATTTAGTTTTTGTACACATATAATTGCTCATGAAATAAATTTTTCGCAACAACTTTCAATTCTTGTAAATATTGATACAAATATTGGAAAATAATGACAAGTGCTCTTGATTTAGACATACAATTTTTGCCCGGTGTAGGGCCTAAACGTGCCGATTTACTTAAAACAGAGCTCAACTTATTTACAATTCGTGATGTTTTACAATTTTTTCCTTTCCGATATATAGACCGCAGCAAATTTTACCCTATATGCGAACTTCAACCGGCAATGGCATCAGTTCAAGTAAAAGGTACAATTACAAATCTTCAAACAGAAGGCAGTGGTCATAAAACACGACTCAAAGCAACATTGTATGATGGTACCGGCATGTTAGATTTAGTTTGGTTTACAAATATAAAATGGGTAAAAGAAATGCTAAAACCTAATACAGAATATGTGGTATTTGGAAGAATTTCAGAATTCAAATCGCACATAAGTATGTCACACCCCGAAATTGAAGAATTTAAAAAATTTTCTGCAAAAAATATTCAAGGATTTGTGGGGGTATATCCCAGTACCGAAAAAATAAGAAATGCCAACATACATGGAAAAACGTTTCGTGCTATGATTGAAGCGTCATTCGAAAAAATTGGAAACGAAATAATTTCAGAAACATTACCTGCCTATATTCTTAAAGAATTTGGATTACCAAACCTACGAGAAACATATAAAATTCTGCATATGCCTTCCAATTTAGCAGATGTTTCCAAAGCTCAATTCCGTGTAAAATTCGAAGAATTGTTTTGGCTACAATTAGGAATGGCATTCAAAAAACAAGTTCATACGCAATATGTAAAAGGATTTAAATTTAGCAGAGAAAACGATAAACTATTACGTCTTTTTTATAAACATCATTTACCTTTTAGCCTTACCGGAGCTCAAGTAAGAGTAATGAGTGAAATACGAGCCGATGTAGAATCGGGCAACCATATGAATAGACTTATTCAAGGTGATGTAGGAAGCGGAAAAACACTCATAGCAATTTTAAGTATGCTTATGGCTATTGACAATGGGCATCAGGCGTGCCTTATGGCTCCTACAGAAATTTTGGCACAACAACATTATATGTCGTTACAAAAATTGTTAGGAAATTTACCTATTTCTATAGCATTACTTACCGGGTCAACTAAGAAAAAAGAACGCGATTCTATACACCAAGGATTACAAAATGGAACTATACATATAGTAATTGGCACACATGCTCTTCTTGAAGATATTGTACAATTCAATAATTTAGGATTATGTGTAATTGATGAACAACATAGATTTGGAGTAGCACAACGAGCTCGATTGTGGAAAAAAAATTCGCAAACACCACACATTTTAGTAATGACAGCAACCCCTATTCCACGCACATTGGCTATGACATTGTATGGCGACCTTGATGTTTCGGTAATTGACGAACTACCACCCGGAAGAAAACCAATACAAACTATATTATTACGTGATTCTCAACGACTCAAAATGCATGGCTTACTTCGTCAACAGATTAAAGAAGGTCGTCAAGCATATATAGTGTATCCACTCATACAAGAATCAGAAAAACTTGATTATAAAGATTTAGAAGACGGATATGCATCTATTACTCAAGCATTCCCTCTGCCCAACTATTCTACTACTGTAGTGCACGGCAAAATGAAACCTCAAGATAAAGAATACTCAATGCAACTGTTTGCACAAGGAAAAGCTGATATATTGGTAGCAACAACCGTAATTGAAGTAGGTGTTGATGTACCCAATGCCACAGTAATGGTAATAGAAAGTGCCGAACGATTCGGATTATCACAATTGCATCAATTACGAGGTAGAGTTGGACGCGGTGGAGAACAATCGTATTGTATACTTATGGCCGGCAACAAATTGAGCAACGAAGGTAAAACCCGATTAGAAAGTATGGTACAAACCACCGACGGATTTGAACTTGCCGAAATTGATTTAAAACTCCGAGGTCCGGGTGATATAGAAGGCACTCAACAAAGTGGATTACCAATTACCCTAAAACTGGCAAATCTTGCAAAAGACGGGAACATAATTCAAATTGCCCGTAGAAAAGCTTTTGAAATTATTGAAAAAGACCCAACTTTACAACTCCCCGAAAACAACATATTATACAAGGGATTACAAGCAAAAAATATTCAAAAAATTTCGTGGAGAGATATCAGTTAGCACTATGAATTAATACCTTTGAATACTTGTTATCTGTCTATTTTTTTGGGGAAGAGCAGTATGGTCATGCAGGCTATTTTAAAGAATCGTTGTCCCAATTTACAGGGTTGTTTACAATGTATTCCGATATTTTCAAATACGATTGTTCGTTACGAATAATGTGTTCGTGGTAATTGCGTTGCCAGATTTTTTCGTTGAATCCCAACAATCCCAATTGTTTGGTAACCGATGATTTATATCCACGCACAATTGCACCAATGGTTTGCGATGGCGACCGTAGGGGCGTATCGCATACGCCCCTATTTTCAGGCGTATCGCATACGCCCCTATTATCGGAACGTTGGGGCGAATGCAATTCATTGGAAATTTCGGGCGAATGCAATTCGTTGGAAATTTCGGGCGAATGCAATTCGTTGGAAATTTCGGGCGAATGCAATTCGCCCCTACCCAATAACCTGATGATACCATGAATATGGTTGGGCATTACAACAAAATCACACAATTCAACATTTTTCCGTATTTCGGTTGTTTTAATCCATTCGTTGTATGCAATGTGTCCGTATTGGTTCAATATCATTGCCCCGTTTTCGATTGTACCAAACAAACAGGCCCGGTTTTGTGTAACCATAGTTATGAAATACAACCCTGCCTGCGAATAATCGTATCCTTTGAGGCGGATGCTGCGGCGATGGTGTATTTGCGGGTTGTAGGTCATTTTATTTTTATTTTTTCGTTATCGTATCCGTTGGGGCGTATTGCATACGCCCTCTTACCGTACGCCCTCATACGTAGGCCCTATCGTCTATCAGGGCGTATGCGATACGCCCTTACCACACGCTGCCCTCTATTATCGCTATTTCCTCATCTGTCAAGTCATATAGCTGGTAAACCAAGTGGTCGATTTCTCCTTCGAGGGCGGTGGTATCGACTGTGGGGTCTTGTTTTTTTAACTCCAAAATTTTCAAAACCAAATCTTTAAAAGGTTGTTCGGCAGCTTCGCTTATTTGTTTTACAGGTATTTTATCAAAAAAAACTTTACTTAATTCTCTTGTTCCACCCAACAATTCAGGAAAATTATCTCTAAAACAAAATTTAAATAATTTAGAATTAAAAAAAGAGCATAAATAAAACAAATTGTTCCCTGTTAAAATAAAACATTTTTGGTTTGTATAATAGCCTTCTAAATCAATTACAAAAGGTAAAAATTTCGTCATATTGGGGTAGATAATTTTTGGCTTTCCAAAATCTGCCCAGTATGCAATATTATCTTGGGTTTCGAACCATTTGTTTGAGGTCTTTTTTCTGGCTCCTTTTTCTCCGCTTTGTTCTATTGCTTTACCGAAACTTAACAAATGATTTTTGATTATTGGGTAATCGTCAATATTATATGCTTTACTCGGGAAGGTAGCTATCAGCCACAAATCTTGAAAATCGGCCTTCCATTTTTGGATATCGCGGCCACGGAGCAATGGTTTTAAAATTTCGGCACTCTTGGGGTCTTGTGCTATAAACTCATCTTTTTTCTTGCCATCTATTACAAAAGCTTCGTTCAAGCCTGTTTTAATTCCATAGTTAATGATAATATCCCAATCTTTTAAAGCAAGCCCCTGGGCCTCAACTTTTTGTTTTATTTCCAACACTTTGGGGTTTTCAAAAGCCCACACATTATCGGAGAGGCTTTCTTGCAGAAAATCTGTTTTTATAGAATGCAAAAAATCATCAAAGGCCAAAACATCAAGGTTTTCTTTGGGGATGTTGGCATATACAAACTTGTTCGGCTTTAAAACCATTTTTTTAAAACCAATAATAGCAGCATCGACCGTTGCTTCATCAAAAACCGGGATACCGCTAAAATCGAGGATATGTGTTAAACTGGTTTTGCGCAACAAAAATTGCCGCATTACCTGCCCATAATTTGCCCTTGTAAATTTGTTGGAAATGATAAACTGAAATGTACCCTTTTCTTTTAGTAAAGTATATCCCAGCTCTACAAAATATGTCAATAAATCTGCTATCGAATGATATATTTCGAACTTGCTTTTTAAATACGGTTTAATTTCCGAAAACTCCTCCTGCCTTATATACGGCGGGTTCCCAATCACCACGTCAAAGCCTACGAAATCACCGTTATCGTCGAGTACTTCGGGGAATTCAAACCGCCATTCAAAAGCGTTTTCGTAAATCTTGTTACTTTTTATTTCTTCAATTTCGGCTTCCAGCTTTTGGGTTTCGGCGGTTAGTTTGGCAACTTTGGCGTTCCACTCGGCTTTTTCCTTTTCGGAAAGTTCGAAAAGTTGTCCCTGGTTGGTAAGGGTAAACAACTCGCCTTGCAGGGCACGCAGGCGTTTTACTTTGGGGTCGTTCTGCGAAATTTCGCTGCGGAAGTTGGTTTTTATTTCGTTTATGAGCCGCTCCATTTCCCGTTTTTGTTCTTTGCTTTGGGCGTTGCGGTAGGTATCCACGGCAAGGCGGTAACTGTCAATAGTCCATTTGCCGGCACTCTTTTTCAATGCCTGTTTCAGGTCGGCATCGAGAGCAAAGCGGCTAATGAGCGAGTTTCCGCATTTTATGTTAATGTCGATGTTGGGGAGGGTTTGCAGGATGGGCGTATTGCCATACGCCCGTACCGAATCATCTATATAATAAGCATTTTTCAAAAGCTCAATCCACAAACGCAAACGGCAAATTTTTACTGAATTTGGGTTCAGGTCAACGCCAAACAAACAGTTTTCAATTATGGTTTGCTTTTCGTGAAACAAAGTTTCTTGTATGCGTTGGCTTTCTTTGTTGGTAGGGTTGTACTCAAACAGTTCGCCGTCTTCGTCGGTTACCACCAATTCATCGTTTATCACTTCTACGTGGTATTCTTTCAGTCGTTTACCGTTGCGGTCTTGCAATATTTTGAGGTCACTTTTTATGGCAATCATCTCATTGAGTGCCGATACGAGGAAGTGTCCCGACCCCACGGCAGGGTCGCAAATTTTAAGGCTGTTGATGATTTTGTTGGCTTCGTTGCGGTCTTCTATTTTATCGTACAGCGAGTCGATATCGGTACAGTTCCAGCCTTTTGTTTCGTTGAATTTCTGCACAACGGCTTTGCGGATGGTTTCGCGGCACATGTACATGGTTATAAAACCAGGTGTAAAAAACGAGCCGTCTTTGTAACCGTTTATTTTTTCGAAAATTAACCCAAGAACCGAAGCATTGATAAGGGTTTTGTTGTCTTCCTGAATTTCTTCGCTTCCTTCACTGGTGAAATCGTAGGCATCGAGAAATTCGAAAAGGTACTGAAGCGGATTGATATTACCGGTTCGTTTTTTGCCCGTGCTGTCTTTTAAAACGGTTTGCGAATAAATCGGTAACGTTTTATCGTTTCGTAACTGGCTAATAAAAAGCGTTGCATGTTCAATTTCCGTTGGCTCAAAAAGCGAACTATTCAGGTAAGGAACTTTAGAAAATAGCGTTTTTACATCTTCGCTGCGTTCGTTTTGCTTGCGTGCAAGCACTTGAAAAAACAGGCTATTGAGGTCGTCGTAATCTTTTATTTTATCGAAGCAAAGAAACTCATACGATTTATCACCCTTGTGGTACGAAATTAATTGAGCTTCGAGCAATTTAAGGAACAAAATCCGATTTATCCACGTTATGCTTAATTCCAGAGCCACGTTGAAGAGCCGTTCCTGTAGGTTTGCACCGAATTGGCTTGGGTTTTCAATCCGGGAAATTTTATCGAGGCTGTCTAACTGGATAATTGCATTTTCGAGGAAAGAACCTGTATTGCGTTCGCCTTCTTTGTTCCGCTCGATTAGTTTTTTACTTCCGTCTTTGGTTTCGGTCAATCCAATAATATGAAGTAATTCACCATAGAAGCGTTTATCAAGGCTGTTGCTGTCGTTTGCAAATGGAAGTTTGAGAAGATGCTCGGGCGAGAGCAATTTGAACAGGGCTATGAGCTGGTTATCGTCCGTTTTATCGGCATTACGCAATGGCTTTTCATAATCACGAATATCAAAATATGCGAACTCAATACCGTGCTTAATTTCGGCAATAAATGGTTCGGCAACCTGCTTATAGAAAAAATCTGTTTTTGTATCGGCCAACCGCCCGCATTCAAAATCATTGAATTGTTTCACCAGATTTTTGTTCTGGGCAAACAGCCTGTCGAAAAGCATTGCATCGAATATAAACCATTCGTTGATGTTTGTGGCAATCAGGTATTTAATTTCAATATTTTTCTGTGTAATCCGCTCACGCAAATAATACAAAACCAGCTCTTGAAACGCTTTTACATTGATGTTGTCTTTTGTAAGCATCTCGGCTTTGTTGGTAGGCTTTTTGGCCTCAATAATAACGCCAACGGTAGAATTAGCCGAGTTTCCGTTGTGGATAACCAGGTCGTTTCGTCCTTTGGTGTTTATAAAGTGGTTTGGGTCGTACCAGGTTTTCTTTAAAAAATCCGAAACAAGGTTTTTATGAAATTCTTCCGATTCGCTGTCGTTAATCCTGTCGAGCAGTTGGGATAAATTGGTCTTGAAACTCTCAATTTCAGAGCGGTTCGGTTTTACTTTCAGAAAGGCTTTGTTTAGAGCCTTGCGGGGTTTCAAGATTTGTATTTGCTCACTCATATAGTAATTTCAATTGTGTTAGCGAACCGTTTGAGCGGTTTCCATTAATCAAAACACTGTTTAAATATTAATAACCACAAATATACAAATTACTAATTATTAATTCGCTTATTCCATATAGTTTGTAAAACCATCTTTCCTTTTGGTCCCTCATAAAAAGCTTTAATTCTCTTCAAGTGCTTTGAACTTATCTCTCCGCTTATTAAATCACAATTTTCAATTTTGAATTTAGCATCAATTTGTAAATCATTTGATTTTACATGAAAATGAGGAGGGTTGTGGTCATTTGAATAAATCAAGATATTTAAATCATTAATTGTATCAACTCGCTCCTTTGTGGCTAAATTAGCTGATTTTATATGTTTTTCTAAAGAGCTATCATCTAATCCTAAATAATAAGCCAAAAGGTCTTTTAGAATTTTCTCCATTATATCTGGTTTCATATCATCTCGTGGTTGGTGCGTTGGCAAGAAAAAAACTCTTTTGCAACCTTTGGTTTCGTATCTACTGTAACCGTTTGCAAATACAGAGTTTAAGGCATGGTTCGTTCATTGTTTCAATTTCTTTTTCTGCCTTTACGTAAGAAATTGGCAACAGTATCGCTGTCTTTTTACAATGACCGCCAACATCCTTATATCAACACTTTTTTATTTTTTTACAATCAAATATAAATAAAAATACTCATATGTAAAACAAGGAAATACATTGTACATATAAAAAGAATAATAATGTGTATTTTTTCAAATTGAATATATCATTAGTGTTTATATTAACTCATATGGCCATTTAAAATATTGAAATATGCCTCATGCGTGTTTTACCAGTAATATAAATTGATTGTATCTGCTCTGTATAACTCAGAGCTGTTTGTAGTAAAAAATATTACAAATTACTGTGTATCTCAAGCAATTTTGCTTTTATTCCGGTCAATCTATCGGCTATACTCATTGTTGACATAGCAGCCTGTTTATTTTCAGCTATTTTTTTTTGAGCACCTTTTAGAGTCATGCCCAACTCTTTTACATAGAAGTATATAAGCTTGAAGTTTTCAATGTCTTGTGCAGTAAATAAGCGATTGCCTTTTGCATTTTTTTTAGGTTTTATCACACTAAATTCTTTTTCCCAAAAACGTATTAACGATGTGTTAACCTCAAACATATCAGCAACTTCGCCTATTGTGTAAAATAATTTTTCGGGTGATAATTCTATGTGTTTCATACCTTTTTGTTTTTGAATGTATCAACTATAAATACAAGTTTTTCAAATATATAACAAATAATTAAAATATAAAAAAACAGAATCTATTTATATGTACTATTTTGATTAATATAGGCAATTATTTCCGAAATATCTGCCGGATTAAACCATGTATATGCAGAATCGCGTTTAAGCCATGAAATTTGGCGTTTTGCATAATTTCTTGTATTTTGTTTTATTGCTTCTATTGCTCTTTCTTTTGAAATAACTCCATCAACATATTCAAAAAACTCTCTATACCCTACTGTTTTTAATGCAGTATGATTTCTATATTGTATTACTTGCATTACTTCTTGTTCCAGACCATTTTGAACCATATAATCTACCCTATGGTTAATTTTTGAATATAATTGTTCTCTTGGTATATTTAGTGCAATTTTAATTATAGTAAAATGTCTTTGTTTTTTGGAATTGGTACGCACACTTGTATAGGTTTTTCCGGTTTGCAAACACACTTCAATTGCTCTTATAAGCCGAGCCGGATTTTTTAAATCTACTCTATCATAATATTCCGGATCAAGTTTCAATAATGTGCGTCTAAGACTTTCAATGCCTTCTGTAGTATATTGATTTGTAACGGTTTCACGAATATGAATGTCAATATCGGGAATATCATCAATTCCATTACATACGGCATCAATATACATTCCAGAGCCGCCACACAATACAGCATAGTCGTTTTTCAAAAAAATTGCATCAAGAATGTGTAATGCATCTTGTTCAAATTTAAATGCATTATAATAATCGGTAATGTGTAAATTCCCAATACAATGATGACGAACTGTTTGTAATTCAGCAAACGTAGGAGCAGCTGTTCCAATAGGTATTTCTTTATAAAACTGCCTTGAATCGGCAGATATGATTTCGGTCTTATAATGTAATGCTATATCTATAGCTACCTTTGTTTTACCAACTGCAGTAGGTCCTGAAATTACAATAAGGTACTTCATTCACAAGCAATCATATTAATATTCTGAATCATAATCACTTCCTCCACCAAAATCATCAAACTCATTATACTCATCAAACTCACCTTTTATATCATCATCAAGGTCATCAAAATCATCAAAATCTTCACCATCTTCTAAATCATTAAACATTTGGGTAAATTCATTTTCATCTTGAAGCATTTGTATAGGAGGATTTCCGGTTTCATAAGAACACACCGGATAATGCATCTTTGGATCTTCTTTTTTAATTTCTACCAAAGTCAAAAACAATGCTCTGTCAGCAAAAAAATCAAAAATATAAATTAATGTATCATCTACTTTTGACACATAATCTTTGAGAACAGCTTTGTTCATTGGAATAGTTTTAGTGCTCTCATCTTTCATGTCAAACAAAGTAATTTCTTGCAATTTTTCCCAGTCCTTATTTGACACAAAAAATGAAGTCATTTGTGCCGGATCATAATCACATGCTGCAATTATAGCATCATGTAACTTTAAAAATGTGTCATTTTTTGAAATCTCAATTATGCGTAAAAATGTTTCATTTTCATCGCTAATCACTCTAAATTTGTAAATCATAGTTTAAATCTGTAATAAAAATTCCATAGTATCAATATCATCTGCATATTCCCATACAGAGGGACGCTGAGAACAACCGGGCAATACATTTTTTTTATAAAAATCATTGCGAGTACTCACTATACATTGAATAGTATCTTGTATAGTTTCTACATATTTTTGTACGTGTGCAAAATTCATATATTTTTCAAAATATACAACAGCTAATGGCGAACTTATTGCGTTATCTTCTTTTAATAATACAAATCCATTATCATAGTGGCTCTGATTTCCAACTAAATAAATAGATTTATTGTACTCATAATTATTCATATATTTTGTATGAGTTGCCACATAATTAAATTGTTCTATAGCTTCAAAAAACATTTCTACCTTAAAATTGTGGGGGACATACAATTTTGAAACATTTCTACAACCTAATCCAAAATAATTAAAGATATCATTTCCTATAGCGGTATATTGTTCTATAGTATCAGATTCTGTAATTACAGCAATTGAATTTCTACTTTTACGAATTATATGAGGATATTTTGTAAAATAATATTCAAAATACCGCGATGAATTAGTACTTCCTGTAGCAATAATTGCATCAAAATCTTTAACAATATGAGGTTCTAAATATATTTTATTGGTAAATTCAGGTTCTATTGCTTGTAGCGTTTGTAAAATATAAGTCATTAACACTGTATCTTTTGATGATAATTTTACACGTAATCTATGACCACTCATCAATACACACAATACATCATGAAATCCCACCACTGGAATATTTCCTGCAAGTATAAGAGCTACTGTTTTTGTATTATTCTTTTGGAATGTATATTTTTCAATCCATGCATACAGGTTATGAGGTTCAAGCATATCACATATTGATTCAAATGCCAACAAAATATTTTGTTTTGTAAACCATGGATTTTGTGCTTCGGCACGTTTCATAACATCTTCAAACAAAGGTGTAGGTACCAATATATTTGAAGAAATTATGTTCTTCAATTCAATAAATGCTTCTATGCGTTGCTGTATAGTCATAAAAAAAATTCACTATCCTTACATGAATAGTGAAATATACAAAAAATTACAAAAAAATTCCAGCTTTTAACTGATTTTTAACGTTCATCTATAACCTGTACTCCGGGAAATTTTGTTTTATCAAATTTAAAATCAGCATCGTTCATTGCTGTATTTGTTTCAAAAGTATTAACTATAATAGTATATGTATTTTTATCTTTTGCAAAATATTCTATTTTCCATATTTGCGATTTATCTTTATTTATATAAAGTCGTACCCTTGAATATTCACTTTTATCAATATCTTTAGGAAATAAATCTATTACATAAATTGCTCTGTTCTGTTCAAATCGTTCTTGAATAAATTTATATTTAAAACCGGTTTCATAAATTGTAAGCATTTTTGCCGGATTAAATACTTCTTCTTTTTGGCTGGCATTTGCTACCATAACTTCTTTTTCGTCAATCATATGAGTCCATATGGTTGTACCATCGCAATAAATTACATTT
>JAJUFK010000243.1 GCA_029266015.1 Bacteroidota bacterium | reverse complement strand
TTTACCCTCCTCTCCATTTTCAAGCATCCGTCGTTTTTTATTTTTTAGGACAGCTTATTTTAGAGTTTTTATTATTTTTTGGAAAAAGACAAATTCAATAATAATGAAAAAAATCTTAATTAGTCTGTTGATTTTGAGCACATGTACTCTTGCTACATTCGCACAAAACTCTGCAAATATTCAATTACCAGCACCTAAAAAAGATGGCGGGATACCCATAATGAAAGCATTGCAAAACAGAAAAAGTTCACGAACATTTGTTGCAGGAAAAGAACTCACAAACCAACAAATTTCAAATTTACTGTGGGCAGCATATGGATTTAACCGCCCCAACAAACGCACAGCTCCGTCTGCAACCGATTCTCAAGAATTTACTTTGTATGTTTTTTTGAAATCGGGTATTTACAAATGGGACGATTCTAAAAACATATTAATACACATTGCTACCGGTGACTATAGAACAATAACCGGGAAACAAGATTTTGTAAAAGACGCATCACCCAATATTGTATTTGTAGCCAATTACAATAAACTTACAAAATATACAACTGATATTGAAAAATCAAATATGGCACATATAAACTGTGGCTATATTTCTCAAAATATATATCTTTATTGTGCATCAGAAGGATTAGCTACAATTGTGAGAGGATGGATTGATAAAGATGAAATTGCTAAAAAATTACAATTACCTTCATATCAAAAAGTAATTGTAGCTCAATCAGTAGGATACGATAAATAAACTATACACATATGAATTCAAGAATTGCAATTGTTACAGGAGCTAACAGAGGATTAGGTAAAGCATTAGCAGAAAAATTAGCACAAGACGGCATTTTTATAATATTGGTAAGCCGTGATGTAAAAAAAGCAGAACCAACATTACAAAACATTGAAAAACAAGGAGGTAGAGGGATTATCAAACAATGTGATATTTCAAAAACTTCTGATATTGAATCGTTTGCACAAGAAATTTCAAAAGAATTTCCTCATATAGACATACTTATAAACTGTGCTGCGATAAATATTGACAGTCAAGAAGTAACTATAGAAACCATGCCTTTGGAACTTATGGAACAAACACTTGCTACAAATTTTTATGGTACATTGTGGATGTGTAAACATATAGTACCTCTGATGCGAGCATCAAAAGACGGAAGAATTATAAACTTTTCATCCGTGTTAGGTCAACTTGGAGTTCCCCGTATGGGACCAATGCCGGCATATAGCATGAGCAAAACAATAGTAAACGCTATTACTAAAAATTTAGCAGAAGAACTAAAAAATACCAATATCATTGTAACTTCTGTTGACCCTGGGTGGGTACTTACTGACATGGGTGGACCCAATGCTATGCTTACAATACCAGAAGGTATTGATACTCCCTATTGGTTAGCAACAGCTCCTGCCAATGAAATATCATCGGGCTATTTCTACAAAGAACGAAAAATTTTAGAATGGTAAATTTTAATTATGAGATATGAGTTATAAAATTAATAAACCGTATACCATAAACAATAATCCAAAAATTAATTAAAAAAACTTTCAGACTTTTTTAGACAATCAGACTTTTAGACCTTTCAATCATGCCACACATATTTAAACCCAAATTATTTGCAGTACTCAAATTAGGGTATTCAAAAGAACAATTTACTAAAGATGTATTTGCAGGGATTATAGTAGGAATTGTAGCTTTACCATTGGCTATAGCATTTGCTGTAGCATCGGGTGTATCGCCCGAAAAAGGATTGATAACAGCGGTAGTAGCCGGATTTATTATATCTTTTTTAGGCGGAAGCCGTGTACAAATTGGTGGTCCGACAGGAGCATTTATAGTAATAGTATACAGTGTTTTACAAGAATATGGATATGATGGATTACTTATTTCTACAATCTTAGCCGGACTCTTATTAATTATATTTGGCATTTTAAAATTAGGAATTTTATTAAAATATATTCCCCACCCTCTCATTGTTGGATTTACAAGTGGTATAGCATTGGTAATTTTCTCAACTCAAATAAAAGATGCATTAGGATTAGAGATTGAAAAAGTACCGGGAGAATTTATACACAAATGGGCAATATATTGGGAACACATTTCAACATTTAATCCATATGCTATAGCTATAACTCTTACAACTATACTTATAACCGTTTATTTCAAAAAAATTACTACAAAAATTCCGGGATCATTTGTTGCTATCATATGTGTAACGGTTTTAGTTCAAATCACACAAGCACCTGTTAGTACTATTGAATCTGTATTTGGTTCTATTCCTCAAACCATATCATTTCATATTCCACAAGTAGATTTTTCAAACATTCAAATTTATATAGCTCCTGCTTTAACAATAGCATTGCTTGGTGGTATAGAATCATTACTTTCTGCTGTAGTATCTGATGGTATGATTGGAAGTAAACATCAGTCTAATACAGAATTAGTAGCGCAAGGAATAGCTAATGTTGTTACACCATTTTTTGGAGGTATACCAGCCACAGGAGCCATAGCACGTACTGCAACTAATGTAAAAAATGGTGCTCGTACTCCTATTGCAGGTATGGTACATGCCATAACACTATTATGTATAATGCTTTTTGTTGGTAATTGGGCAAAACTTATCCCTATGAGTTGCTTGGCCGGTATACTTATAGTTGTGTCGTATAACATGAGCGAATGGCGTTCTTTTGTGAATATTTTCCGAGGTTCGGCATTTGACATTCTTATACTTGTTGTTACCTTTTTACTCACCGTATTTGTAGATTTAACCGTAGCTATAGAAGTAGGTGTAGTATTAGCTTCGTTATTGTTTATGAAACGCATGAGCGATGCAAGTATGCTTACCAAAGAAACTATTGACAAAGATATTTTGGAAAATTATGCTTATTTACCAAAAGAATTAGCTATATATGAAATTAGTGGTCCATTCTTTTTTGGTTCGGCAAAATCATACTGCAACACACTCCGTGAAATTGGCAGTAAAGCAAAGGTCCTTATTATTCGTATGCGACATGTTCCATTTGTAGATGCTACTGCTATCCACAATTTACAAGATGTAATTCGTGAATTACAACATGATGGTATCAAAATCATTTTATCGGGAGTAAATGAACAGGTATATAATGAATTAGAAAAAAACAGAATTGTGTTTCTTGTAGGTAAAAATAATGTAGTTAGTACATTTGATAAAGCTTTACAAGTAAGTTATGCTTATTTAGGAAAAGAAGAAAAAATGTAAAAACAGCATTACAAATCTTCTTTCTCTGATAAATTTATGTGCATTTTATTACTAACCATATATGTCATAAAAGCTGCAACTACAATTATACTTACAAATCCAAAAATACTCGCATTTCCCCACATTCCAATTTTTTCAAAATTTGGATGGAATACCCCATGTTGAATTACATAATACGATACAACAACCGAAGCATTATGTATTAAATGTGCTATTATTGGTACCCAAAGATTGTTTGTATACCAATACAAATAACCAAATATAATTCCCATGCAGAATCGTGGAATAAAATTATATAAATCACCATGCAACAAACTAAAAATAATTGAAGTAAGCACTATTGCTAATTGTACCTTTCCAATAGCAGCCGCGGCATAGCGTTGCAACATCCCTCTAAAAAATAATTCTTCTGTTATAGCAGGAACTATTGCTATACAACATATATTTACAAGCAAATCAGCAAAACAAGGAGCTTTAAGAATAAATTCCATAACTTTCTGATTTTGAATAAATGATGTGTAAATAAATGATTCTTTTGAAGCAAATAATTCAACTATATATGTATTTATACCAGCCCAAAAATTCATTCCCGGTATATTTATTATTATAATTTGAATTATAAGAAACATAAAAAAAATATTTGGTAATTTATTTAGTTTACATTCACTAACAATGT
>JAJUFK010000083.1 GCA_029266015.1 Bacteroidota bacterium | reverse complement strand
CCTTTAATAATGGACAATCCTAAACCGGTTCCACTATAAAGACCACTGGTATCTGTACTTGCTTGAACAAAACGTTTAAATATTTTTGATTGATTTTCGGGACTTATTCCTATTCCGGTATCGGCTACATATATAAACAACACATTATTTTCTTTAATAGTGCCCCCTAATTCAATATAGCCATTATAGGTAAATTTAAACGCATTCGTAATTAAATTAATAAGGATTTGTTTAAGTTTAATTTGATCTAATACCAAAGTTGTTTGAAGTACTTGAGGTTCTATGCGTACTATAAATTCAATATGCTCTTTTTTAATTCTTACTCTATATTCACTAAAAAATAATTCTACTTCATGAATAATATTTCGTAACGTACATAATTCTGTATGAATACTTAATTGTCCCGATTCAATCTTAGCTATATCAAGTATGTCATTAATTATTTCAAGCAAATCGGCACTACGTTGACGAATAATTGAAGAATATTTTTGTAAATTTTCTTTATCATCAAATGTTTCAGGCATTAATTCAGAAAATCCCATGATTGCATTTAATGGTGTTCTGATTTCATGACTCATATTTTGTAAGAAAGCTGTTTTTAGTGTATCACTCTCTTCTGCTTTTTGTTTTGCTTGTAATAGTTCTTGTTCTACCTCAATACGTTCTGTAATATCACGAGCAGCAGCATAAATTACATCTCCTTGCGGAGCACTGCGCCATTCTATCCATCTGTATTGTCCTTCTTTACATTTATATCTGTTTGTAAAATTGAGAACCGATATCTGATTTGAAAGTTTTGATATAGTATCTATAGTCTGCTGTAAATCATCGGGATGAACAAATTCTAAAAACGAGTGTTTTTCGAGTTCTTCTGTACTATAACCCAAAACTTTCTCCCATTCTTTATTTACTCGTATAAAATTACCTTTACTATCGGCAATACACAACAAATCAAGACTCGTAGTAAAAAACTGTTCTAATTCTTTTGATTTTTGAGCTAATTCTTGCTCTGATTTTTTACGTTCACTTATATCAAAAAAGCTTACAAGACTTGCTATTACTGTGCCCGAATCATTATAAACAGGTGCCCCGAAAATTTCAAGAATAGAATATTCACCGTTGGGTCTATATACAATCATATCATCAACATGCGATTTCTCACCATGCATTGCACGTATAATTGGCATTTTTTCTATAGGATACTTTTGATTTGTTCCTAATACAAATGCTTGATACACTTCCGAAATATTGTATTCGTTTGCATCGGGTAAAATTCCTCTACCTAATAATTCACATGCTTTATTATTTGCAAAAATAGGTCTTCCTGTATGAGCTTCAACCATAAATACACCAATTGGTAAATTATCCATAAGCGTATCTAATACTTGACGTCTATAATCATTTTCTTGTTGAATACGTTTACTTTCGGTAATATTTTTTGATTGAGCCAATACACACAATTGATCATTTATTTGTATTATTTCTGCCGAAATAGAAACCAAACCTATTTTACCTGTTTTTGATTTATATTCTGCTTCAAAATTTCGCACACTCCCCTGTTCTCGTAATTGTTTTACAAAAAGATCCCTATCACTTGCTTTATTCCAAATTTGCAATGCAAGCGATGATTTACCGATTATTTCTTCACGTGTATATTCTGTTTGTTGCAAAAATGCCTCATTTACATCAATATACACTGCATCTTGTAAAGAACTTATAATTATAGAATCAGGACTTGCCATAAATGCTTTAGCAAACTTTTCTTCCGAAATCCGAATTGCTTCTTTTGTTAATTTTTGTTGATGTACATCTCGCACTATAGCCATTATGCGTTGTATACCATGTATTACAATAGGTTTTAAAACTACAAATACCCAGAATAGTTCATCATTTTTCTTTTTAGCATACCATTCAAATGACACCACCCCTTGCTCTGAAGATTGCTTAATATATTGCAAAGCCTTTTGCGAAGTATATCCGTATACTTCGGCACTTAAATTACCTATTTTTAAAACTGATATTTCGCTTTTATTGTAACCATACATTTCAAGCATTGCATTGTTTACATCTTCTATTGTATCATTTTCGGTATTATGTATAAAAATAGCATCTATTGATGAATCAAAAATTTCTCGATATCGCAACTCATTCTGTTCTGCTTGCAATTTTGCTTGATACAATTCATCATTAAGCTTTTTATATTCATTGTTGAGAATATTAAATTCATTATTTTGCTTAATAAGTTCTTGTGTTCGGTCAACTATTTTTTGTTCAAGAAACATATTTGATTGTTTCAATTGTTCTTGAAAGAATAAACTTTCTAATTTAGTTCGTAATATTCTAGTAACTTTATATAATATTTCGGCTTTTTCATGTGATATTATATCATCTTCTGCAGAAATACATATAAGAGCCAAACCTTGTTTGTATTCACAAGTTATTGGTATATATACCAGTTGATTTGTATGAATTGAAAAGTTTGGATATACAAATGTAAAATCGTGTTTTTGAAGTATTGTATAATTTGTATTGTGCAATAATAAATGATTTAGAAATGCAACAGTACTTAATTTATTTTCTTCATCAAACAAAGCATAACTTTGAATACACGTAATTGAATGTTGGTTGTTTATAAAAAATCCGGTATATGGCAAATGCATAATAATAGAAATATGCTCCAAAATTGTATGAAACAACGTTTCTATAGACTGCGTAGAATCTATTTCAACAAACGCATTATATAACAATAAATTCACTTCTGCCATTGAAGAAAGTGTTTCATTTTCTCGTTCAAGAATTTGAATTTTAGAATCTAATTCTTGGATGGTTGTATTAATGCTTTTCATTGTTATTCTATAAAAAAATGCATATTATATCTTTTGAATATGTTGCAAGATTAAATCTGCTACTTGTTTTGGTTCATCTTCTTGAATAAAATGCCCTGCAGTAGGAATTACAACATACGTACTATGTGAAATATGAGCATGTAAACTCTCCGAAATAATTGAAACCAAATACACATCGGCATCACCACGAATTATAAGTACCGGAACTTGTATTGCAGCTATTTCTCGCTCAATTTCAGTTAAATTGGAATTATTTAAACTATAAGCGAATTGTAAAAATGCCTTACGCCCTATAGACGTCTTCATAGGTTTCCAATACAAATCCATAAGTTCTTTTGAGCAACGTTCTTTGTGGTATAAACCTCGTTTTACGATTATTTCAAAAATTCCGAAATTTAACGTAGCCATAGCTATTTGACGAATTATAGGAGTTCGCATAGCTATAATTGGTTGTACCGGCCAAAAATCAAAAGCAACAGTATTAAGCAACGTAAGACTTGTAAGATTTGCAGGAAAGTTAACAGCAAAAATTTGCCCTATTCCTCCACCTACATCATGACACACTAAATGAACCTTAGAAATACCAAGCAAATTACAAAAATCATGAAGCATATAAGCTTGTTGTTTTAAAGAAATATCTTGATTCAATGGTTTATCGGAATCACCACACCCCAGCAAATCAATTAATATAACATCATATGATTGTACAAAATAAGGAACTATTTGTCGCCAAATAAACGAATATGTTGTAATACCATGAATAAAAATAATTGAATCCCCACTACCCCCACGATAATACCGAATTGAATTTCCATTTATAGTAATTTGTAATGGTAAAGTGAAAATATTCATAGCTCCAGGGTTGCAATTAAATATAAATATACAACATTATAACACAAAAACCTACAAAAAGATAGTAAAAATACTCAAAAAAAAAGGGCGGAAAGAGAGGTGGAAGTTCCCTTGTCCGCGCCATTCATTAAAGGAATAATAATAAAGCGTAACAGTAATGCAAATATATAATGAATAAATTGGAATTACAATAGTTGAAGTAAAAAACATAATTAACTAGTTATTAACAACCATTACAAAACAAAAAAATAATACTATTCAAGTCTATCAATTAATAATTTCAATCTTCAAAAAAATGTTGTAACAGTTAATTTGTTTTAGTGTTTCATTTTATTACATTTGTAACCGTATAATACATATGGTAGAATGACAGAGTTTTCGCAGGAAGAAAAAGATAATATTGAAAAGCAATTTAATGAGATTTTGGCATGTTGTCCAAAATGCAAAAAAAATGATGAAACCATAGCCCTGGTTCGTAAAGCATTTGATATAGCAAACAAAGCACACTATGGAAGCAGGAGAAAATCAGGTGAACCATATATATTACACCCCATTGAAGTTGCAAAAATAGTTTCAGGCGAGATTGGATTAGGCTCAAAAGCGGTAGTGTGTGCATTACTCCATGATGTTGTTGAAGATACAGATTTATCACTGGAAGACATTGAATCTATGTTTGACCCTAAAATTGCACAAATAATTGATGGGCTCACAAAAATTCGAGGTGTATTAAAAACAAAAGCAGGACAAGCTGAAAACTTTAAAAAAATGATTTTTACACTCGCCGAAGATGTGCGAGTTATTTTAATCAAAATCGCAGACCGCCTGCACAACATGCGTACCCTTGATTCTATGCCACTTGAAAAACAATTGCGCATTTCTGAAGAAACACAAAACTTATTTGTTCCATTAGCTCATAGACTTGGTTTCTATAATATAAAAATGGAATTAGAGGATTTATGTTTAAAATACCAAAATCCTAAGATTTATAATGAAATTTCAAAAAAATTAAAAGGAAGCGAAAAAAAACGGGTTCATTATCTTAATAGATTTTGTATACCCATAATGATGACTCTTGATAAAAACGGATATAAATTTAATATTACCAGTCGTTCAAAATCAATTTCATCAATTTGGCGTAAAATTCAAACCAAAGGGATAGAATTTGACAATGTATATGATGTATTTGCCGTAAGAATTATTTTACTTGATGTACCACGCGAAGAAGAAAAATCAAAATGTTGGAGTGTGTATTCAATTATTACCGACCTATATACCCCAAACCCTAAACGACTTCGCGACTGGATAAGTACCCCTAAGGATAATGGTTACGAAGCATTGCATACTACAGTAATGGGACCTGATGGCAATTGGGTTGAAGTACAAATTCGTACCGAACGTATGGACGAAATTGCAGAACGGGGATATGCTGCACACTGGAAATATAAAGACATTGACGGCTTTGAAAAGAGCCAACTTGAAGTATGGATGGAACGAGTTCGTTCTTCTTTGTCAAACCCCGATGTTGATGCTCTCTCTTTTCTTGATGAATTCAAATTGAACCTATATGCTACCGATTTATTTGCCTTTACCCCCAAAGGAGAAATGAAACGACTTCCTACAAATGCTACTGTTCTTGATTTTGCATTTGAAATTCACACGCAAATAGGGTATCATGCTATTGGTGCTAAAATTAATAGACAAAAAACCGTAGCTCTTGATTATAAAATCCAAAGTGGTGATATAATTGAAATTTTAACTACCGAATCACAAAAACCGCAAAAAGAATGGCTCAATTTTATAACTACAGCTAAAGCCAAAAATGCTCTTCAACAGGTTTTTAAATTTGAACGTAAAAAAGATATTTTACGTGGTCAGAAAATTCTTCACGATACACTTAAAAACAACAATATTCAAGAAAACACAACAACTATTGACAAATTACTGTATGGATACGGTTTAATTGATAAAGAAGAATTATACGAAAAAATTAGTCGTAATGAAATAGATTTATCAAAAATTATAGAATATGCTACTCGAAAACGATCAAGTAAAATCGTAAAATTTTGGAAATTACAACTTCGATTATCAAAATCTGACGATGATATACTAGATGAAGATATTGCCCCTAATATAAAAGTACTTCACAACACAACAAACTATTCTATTGCCGACTGTTGTCGTCCAATACCCGGTGACCCTGTATTGGCTTTTAATGTAAAAAACGATTATGTAATTCATAATGAAAAATGCCCTATTGCCATAGAATTACAAACACATGAAAAAGCATATAAAATAAAATGGATTAGCAAAAACGAAAACGCCTTTTTAGTAAGTATTCAAATAGCCGGTGACGATAGAATTGGTATATTAAATGAAATTACACGAGTTATTTCGGACCAACTCAATGTAAATATAAGAACAGTTCATATAGACACAAGTGAAAATAAATTTGAAGGTACTCTTGATTTATACATAAGTAATTTAGAGCACTTAAACAATCTTATGATGCGTCTACAAAAAATTAAAGGTATGCAAAAAGTAATTCGAATAGAATTAAAACAAGATGCTATTACCTATAAAAAGCATTAGTATTTGCTACTTTACTATTTTACAGCTTGTATTTCCTACTTGCACTATATACACACCTTGAGCAACATGAGCCAATGATATAGTACAATTACCTACACCTTGAGCAACTATACTTCCTTGAATTGAATATACTTTTACACTAGCATTTGACAATACATTAGCAACTTGAATAGTTTGATGTTGCGGAGAATATACAATATGCTCAACTTCTTTATTCGTGATATTTTCAACAAAAGAACCAAATCGTTTTAACACTGTATTATTTACAATTCTAAAATCTTGATCTTCTATAACCTGATTATCTTGTGTAATACTTACAGATATAGTTTCACTTGAAGTTGCAAACGGATACAACACTTCTATTTCATATTCACCTTTTGGTATATTTTTAAATTCATATGTGTATGTTTGTGTCATACCAAAATAATCATAATATGCTCGTGTAAATGCAACAATATTGGTTGATTTTTGTTGTGTACGTAATATCACCTGCACATTATCTATACTTGCAATAGATTGATTTGGCAACGCCTCTATTACAAGCGTACCTCGTATTATTGCCGTTCCGGTAGGATATGTAATTTTTTGTAACGTTAGAATCAAATTATCATTTTGTTCTTCTGAACGAACAGTATCTGCCTGATTCCATAATGCATATCCTAATTTTGAATAATATCCACACATAATAGTTGAATCATTAGGAGCAATAGAAATTATATATTCACCGCCATAGGGCACATTATCAAACGAAAACTCTCCCGATTGATTTAATGTAGCCCATTGTTTAATTGTTCCTGTTTCTCCGGGCATTACACTAATTAATTCTAAATACGTATATATACTATTTGTATATGGAGCACCATTTACATACACACTACCTTGTATTGAATTTGTTTTTGAGGTTATTTTATGAACTTCAAAATATTCAAATTCATTGCGAACGCCAAAATATGAAATTGAATCAATTTGTATAAGCGATTCATATCCTCTATTAAAAAATTTATACACATTTCCGGTATTTGCAGAAAGCAGCAATACATTATCAAACATGGTTCCCTGAACAGAAACAGTAGGGACTAATGCATCACCCCACTCAACATTTTTATTGGTACCGTAATTCATATATGGAATTGAAAGAATCATAGTAGTATCTTGAATTGACCAATAGCCAATAGATTGATGTTGTATAACTTCAGGGAATGAGGTAGTGGCACCTAAAACATTTGCCCATTGTTTTACACCATCTTTATTAATTTTTGCAAATAAAATTTGAGTTGCATATGCATTATCGGTTCTTTTATAATATGTATTACCCATAAATACTACTTGAGGATTTCTAAATCGTGAAGCAACATATACATTTTCATCGGCATCTACACGAATGGTTCTAAATCGTTCTTGATAATATACATCAGCAACTATTGGCTGCCCCCATATAATAGAACCATTTGAACCATTCACACGCATGATAAATGTGTTATAATATAAAGTTGCACTTGCACCCGGAAAATCACCATATGGCATAGCCTTAAATTCACCGGAATAATCACCAACCATATACAAACTACCGTCAGACAATACTTTCATATCTGCCAATTGTTCAGTACCTCTGAATAAAAATGTTTTACCTAATTGTACCGTACCTTGAGCATCTATTTTATATAAAAACAAATCTGTATATGTATAATCATATTCATCTAAAATAGTATCATTTTTTACAATTACACCATCTACTGATACCGCTCCTGTTACATACCCTAATGTTCCACCTATATACATATTATTTTGAGCATCTAACCCATACATTACATTACTCACATAATTATTTCCACCTATAGATACAGCTTGTTTAACCCATTGTTTTTGAAAACTTGCATTAAGTTTACACACAAAAAACGGATGCGAAGTTGCAACTCTTTTTACAATTGTATCAGAATCTATTATAATATATGGGGCACTATAAGAACCACACATATATATATCACCGGTTGCCGATAGTACATGTTTAACTTCACTTATATAATTATCATTATTTTTCCTTCCTACATAATAAAAATGTACTTGCTCCCATTGTTTAGTTGCTATATTAAACTGTGCCGACATATAACTTGGCAAAGTATCGGTTCTATAACTAAAATTTTGATTACCTAGCATAAGAGACCCCGACTCGGTTATATATAATTGTGAAAAAATAAAAATTTTACCGCTAGGCAATAAGAAATTTTCACGAACAGTTATATTGTTTGTTGCATCACCTAATTCAGATATGGCACGAATAGTTCCCGTTTTTGTATTCCATAATACTAAGGCCGAATTATATTCGGAACGCTTAGTATACGATACTTGTCCAATAGCAATTTTTGAAGATCCTGAACTGATTGTATAACAAGAATTTTCTGCATATGTTACCGATTCAGACATTTGAGAATGATATGAATCTACAGTAACTTTATTTTGATATACTGGATGCAAAACATCTGACGATGATAGATATTGAGTTTGAGCATGCACAAAAAGTGAAACACATACTGCTATAAAAACACATATTTTTTTCATAAAGCATAGGTTTTAAAAGTCTGTGTAAAAGTAAAACAATAATACATTGAACACAAATATTTTAAAATAAAAAAATAAACCATTTATAGAATACTTTTTTTACTATAAACACATTGACGTTAAAAAAAAGTTTACACTTCATTTAATATATCAATTTTTTTATATATTTTAGCCATATTGAATATATAGATGAGAAAATTATTACAAAATATTGGACTACTAGTTTGTGTTTTTATTCCACAAATAGTAACTTCACAAACAATACATAATGCAAAACCGCATTTTTCATATTTTTCTATTGCCGACGGACTATCACAAAATAATGTAAGTTGTATTTTTCAAGATACTAAAGGCTATTTATGGATTGGAACCCATGCCGGTTTAAATAGATATAATGGAAAACATTTTGAAGTATTTGTGAATGACCCCGAAGATTCATTATCAATTTCAGACAATACTATAAGTGGAATAAGTGAAGATGTAGAGCAAAAT
>JAJUFK010000354.1 GCA_029266015.1 Bacteroidota bacterium | reverse complement strand
GTGTACACTCTTGCCATTTTCAAACTCCTTGAGTATTTTGGCAATCTCTTGGGAACTAAATTTTTTTGTTTTCATAATACAGTTTAAAATTAATACTTTTTTTATACTTTTAAACTGTCCGGTTTTTGGGGGAGCTTACACTACTACTACTCGGAGCGCGACTCAAAGTCGCACTCCGAGTATAGGCCTCAACAAAGCAATAGGAATAGTATTGGCATCATATACTCGTGCTATAAACAAACAAGAAAACACAACAGGCTCATTGTTTCGCAGCAAAACCAAAGCCCTCCCACTCAATCAAATACACGGTATTACCCCTGCATATTTCAACACGCAGTTTGGCACGAAAATTAATGCAACAACTCCCCAAGAAGAATATATAAACATTTGTTTCAACTATATACACAACAATCCGGTGAAAGTTCAATTGGTAAGACATGCAACAGATTGGGAGTTTTCGTCGGCTCAAGATTACGCAGGCTTGCGTAATGGTACATTAATTCAAAAACAGAAGGCTCGTGAAGTTGGTTTAGTTTGGTAATAACCCTACTCACCTGATGACTCAAATTCATCTATTGAGTACTTAAACTATACTACTATGATAAAACGAACTCTTTACTTCGGAAATCCTGCGTACCTCAGTACCAAGCAAGAACAATTAGTTATTAACCTGCCCGATGCTCAAGGCTTCGACAACAAATCGGGCTTAAACACCATTCCCATAGAAGATATAGGTGTGGTAATTCTCGACAACCAACAAATTACTATAACCCATGGTGTTATAGAAAAATTGCTGGCAAACAATGCTGCCGTAATTACGTGCAACAGCACCCACCATCCTACCGGATTATTGCTCAATTTAGACGGCAATACCATACAACAAGAACGATGGGAAAATCAAATAGGTGCAAGCGAACCACTCAAAAAACAATTGTGGCAACAAACAATACAGGCAAAAATCAGAAATCAAGCTGCGGTGTTGGCACAACAAGGAATTGACGTGCAAAACATGAAACATTGGATTCAGCAAGTTCAAAGTGGCGATGCTGCAAACCACGAAGCACGGGCAGCTGCATACTATTGGGCACATGTATTCCCCAAGCAACTCCAGTTTAAACGCGGACGCGAAGAAGCTCCACCAAACAATGTTTTAAATTACGGCTATGCAATTTTGCGTGCCATTACCGCCCGTTCGTTAGTTGCATCGGGCATGTTGCCTACTCTTGGCATACATCATCACAATCGCTACAATTCCTATTGTCTTGCCGATGATATTATGGAACCCTACCGCCCCTATGTAGATATGGTAGTACTCCAATTAATACAACACGGCGAAGACTACACGCAATTGAGCAAACCAATAAAAACAGAACTATTGCAAATTCCTACCATAGATGTAACAATAGAAGGACGTAAAAGTCCGCTTATGATAGCCCTACAACAAACTACAGCAAGTTTGGCAAAGTGTTTCGACAAAAGTTTGAGAAAAATAAGTTATCCTGAAATTTAATATTACTCATCAGATGACTTTGACTCATCTGAAGAGTAGAAAACAAACAACTATGCATTCACGATTTAACGCCTATAGAATTATGTGGGTAATGGTATATTTTGATTTACCAACCGAGACTAAAAAGGAACGGAAGGAAGCGGCTTTGTTTCGCAAAAATTTAATGAAAGACGGGTTTACCATGTTTCAGTATAGCATATATGTTCGGCATTGCCCCAGTAAAGAAAATGCCGAAGTACACATTAAACGTATAAAAAACTTTTTGCCCGAAACCGGACATGTATGTATAATGTACATTACCGACAAACAATTTGGCGATATACAAATATTTAGAGCATCCAAACCTACAGAAGCCCCGGTGCAGCATCAACAATTGTCGTTGTTTTAGTTTGTCGGAGCGCGACTTTGAGTCGCACTCCGACTATTCATCTGATGACTTTAACTCATCTGATGAATAAAAACTAAAAAAGCGAAACCGATACATCGACTTCGCTTTTCACCTATAAACAACCTTATTTTTTAATTCTAATTTTTGACATAACCAACAAACAATCAAAACGTTACTTCGTGGTCTGTTGTTTATACTATGTCAAAGATACAAAATGAAACCAAATCACAACACAAACAGCATTTTACCTTTTCAGTTAGCAGTTGTTTATACTATGTCAAAGAT
>JAJUFK010000124.1 GCA_029266015.1 Bacteroidota bacterium | reverse complement strand
GGTTTTACAATTACAAATTTGGAAAGAATTACAAAAACTTGATCCGGAATTATGGCTTTCAAAATAAATGTATATGTTACAAAGCAATATACATAGTATTATTGATAAACTTGACGATTTTATTCGCAAGTATTATCGTATGCAATGCCTCAAAGGTCTTATAATTTTTCTGTTACTTTTTATTTCGTATAGTATTACCGTCTTTGTTATAGAATATATAGCATTTTTGCCGGTATATACGCGTACTGTTTTATTTTATGCTTCTCTTTTGTTAGCACTATCTTCATTGATATGGTATGTGGCAATTCCACTGGCAAAAATGTATAATATTGGTAAACGAATTTCATATATAGAGGCTTCTAAAATTATACAATCTCATTTTCCTGAAATTAAAGATACATTACTTAATGCGCTTGAATTATCTCAGTTATCAAATAATGATAATAATGATTTGCTTATAGCGGCTATAAACCAAAAATCTCAAATTTTAAGTCCGATTCCGTTTTCATTGGCTGTAAATTTAAGAAAACTATTACCCTATTGGAAATATGCTGCAGCTTTAGTTGTACTTATTATTTGTATTATTCTGTGGTCACCACAAGCACTTATTCAAGGAGCTACCAGGATTGCAAAACATTCTGTTTTTTTTGAAAAACCGGCTCCCTTTACTTTTAAAATAGTTTCTGATAGTTTGTCAGTTGAAAGGGGAAAAGATTATACATTACAATTGCAACTAAGCGGACAATATATACCTAGTTCTGTTGAAATTCAATTTGGTGGAAATTCTTTTTTTATGCAAAAAAAATCGAATTCTGTTTTTGAATATACCTTTCAAGCATGTAATAATACCTTTAATTTCAATTTTTATGCAGATTCATACTCTTCAAAACAATATACATTAGTTGTAAAACCTTTACCTCAGTTGCTAAGTTTTACTATTAATACACAAGTTCCCTCATACACAGGATTACAAAATGTTACTACTTCAAATACCGGAGATATTACTATTCCGGCAGGTACAGTTGTTACATGGAATGTTAAAGCTGCCGATGTTTCAAATCTTTCTATGAATATTGCAGATTTACAAAAAAATATTCCATTTCGAACTCAAAATAATGGTTTTTCATTACAACATTCTTTTTTTAAAAATACTCGTTATACAATTGAAGGAACAAATTCTTTTTTTAAAGATTTTTCTATTATTGATTATACAATTACTGTAATACCCGATATAGCTCCATCTATAGATGTTGTTTATAAGCAAGATAGTACTAGTTTTTTTAGATATTTTTATAAAATTTTTATTCAAGATGATTATGGATTTTCAGCATTACATTTTGTGTATTATGAAAAAGAAAATCCCAAAAAAATAACAAAAATACCTATAGATTTTTCAAAATTTGTAACGAAACAAAATGCATATTTCATGTTTGATTTTTCAGAATTTGAACAAGGGAAAAAAATGCAATATTATTTTGAAGTTACCGATAATGATGCTGTAAATGGTCATAAATCTACACGTAGTTCATTGCTTGAATTTGCTGTTCCTACTAAACAAGAAATTGAAAAAATAGAACAACAATTGTCTGATAAAGTTGAACAGACAAAGACACAAAGTCTCAATCAAACACAAGAATTATTGAAAGATATTCAAAATTTACAAAAAAAATTACTCAATCAAAATATGTCTGAATGGGAACGAAAACAAACCATGCAAGAAATAATCAAGAAGCAAGAAACTCTCAAAAACAATGTGCAAGAAATGACAAAAATGCTCGAAAAAAAGCATGAAATTCAAAATACGTTTAATCAAAAGGATGCAGAAATTCTTGAAAAACAAAAACAGATTGAAGAATTACTGCAAAATCTTATGAATGATGAACTTAAAAAGTTATTTGATGAATTCAATAAGCTGCTTGATACGTTTAAAAGAGAAGAGTTTATGAAAAAATCAGATGAAATGAAAATGTCTGTAGAAGACCTTGCTAAACAAATGGATAGAGACCTCGAGATGCTTAAAAGAATGGATGTAGAACAAAAAGTAAATCAAACAGCTCAAAAACTTTCAGAATTGTCTAAAAAGCAAGAAAATTTAGCTAAAGAAATACAGAAACAAAAAGAAACAAATTCTGATTTATTGCAAAAACAACAAGAGTTATCAAAAGAACTGGATAAAATACAGCAAGATTATAAAGATATTCAGCAAAAAAATGATGATCTTAAAAATTCATATACTTTACCTGATTTTACAAATGAATTTAATGATATAAAACAAAATATGAAGCAAAGCGGTGAACAATTGCAACAAAAACAAACAAACAAATCGTCAAAGTCAATGCAACAATCATCGGATAAAACCCAAGAATTGTCCGAAAATATGGAAAAGATGATGCAAGAGCAAACAAAACAACAAGCGATGGAGGATATTGATAATATGCGTCAAATAATCGATAATTTGTTAATTTTTTCTCAAAAACAAGAACAATTAATAGGTGAAACAAATAAGTTATCTCAAGCTGATCCTAAATATGCTCAGGTAACGTCAAAACAAAATGCATTACGCGATAATTTTACTATAGTAAGGGATTCTCTTTATAATTTAAGTTTACGTGTCCCACAAATCTCTTCTCAAATAAACAATGAATTATTTGCAATTCAAAAGAAATTAAAATCAACTATGTCATATCTTGAAGACCAACAACGGTCTGCTGCTATGATAGATCAACAATATATAATGACCTCTACCAACAATCTTTTGTTACTTTTGGGCGAAGTGTTGCAAGCTATGCAAAAATCTGCTGCTCAGCAAATGCAAGGACAACAACAATGCAATAAACCAAATTCTAAAGGTCAAGGAAAGCCTTCAATGCAACAAATGCAACAAATGCAACAATCTTTAAAAGAGCAAATGCAGCAAATGATTCAACAAATGCAACAAGGCCAAATGCAAGGTAAAGGAATGCAGCGTGAGATGAGTAAAATGCTTATGCAACAACAAATGATGCAACAAATGATGCAACAATTTATGAAAGAAGGAGGAATTAGTACCGAAGGAATGCAACAATTGAAAGAAATTCAAAAGATGATGGATAAAAACGAACAAGATATTATAAATCAAAATATAACACCACAAACTCTTATGCGTCAAGAACAAATTCTTACACGATTGCTCGAATCTGATAAAGCGATTCGCGAAAGAGATATGGATAAAAAACGTGAATCAAATGAAGCAAAAGATATATATTCATCACCAAAACACATGTTTAAAAAAGAAAAATCTTTAGAAATTGAGTATGAAGATGTACTAAAACAAACAAATCTTAAATTTAATTCATATTATCAAAAAATATTTGAACAATATTTACAAAATATTAATGATAATTAATTAGATTTGTATTTGCTTAAATATGTGATTGCTATGAAAATAGAAATACCTTCAAAAATTGAAAAATTAGCCGAAATAGAAAGTTTAATAGATTCTATATCGGAAAAAGTAAATATAAATTCTGATATTTATGCAAATATTTTGGTAGGTGTAACAGAAGCGGTAAAAAATGCTATAATTCATGGAAATTTGTTAGATCCTTCGTTAATGGTAACTATAGAATACGAAGTTTCATCAAAATTTATAAAATTTACTGTTATAGATGCCGGTAATGGTTTTGACTATTATGCAGTACCCGATCCTACATTGCCCGAAAATATAGAAAAAGAAACCGGAAGAGGTTTATTTTTAATGAATTGTCTTGCTGATGAGGTAGTATATAATGATAAAGGAAACGAGGTAAGTCTTAAATTTTTCATAAATTAATGCATATAGGCTTTTACGAAGAAGATGCTAAAATAGTAGCATCATTTAAAAAAAAGCAATTTAGAGCTTTAGTTCAGCATATTGTTTCAAAAGAATCTTCTAAAACAATTAACTATATTAACTTTATAGCATGTACTGATTCTTATTTATTAGCAATCAATAAAGAATATCTTAAACACGATTATTTTACCGATATTATAACATTCGATTATTCAGAAACAGAAATAGCATCGGATATTTATGTAAGTATTGATAGAATTTCTGAAAATGCAACGTCAAATTCTGTATCTTTGCTCAATGAATTACAACGAGTTTTAATTCATGGGGTATTGCATTTAGTTGGTTATCAAGATGATACGGAATCAAATAAACAGGTAATGACTCAAAAAGAAAATTATTATTTGCATTTATTAGCATAAGAAAGTGCTTGTATGTTACAATCGTATGATGTTATAGTTGTTGGAGCCGGGCATGCCGGTTGCGAAGCTGCTGCTGCTGCTGCACGATTAGGTTCTCAAACCTTGCTTATTACCATGGATTTAACTAAAATGGCTGCAATGTCGTGTAATCCAGCTGTTGGTGGTATAGCTAAAGGTCAGATAGTGAGAGAGATAGATGCGTTGGGCGGTTGTATGGGGATTATAACTGATATGTCGTCTATTCAATTTAGAATGCTAAACAAATCTAAAGGACCTGCTATGTGGAGTCCACGTTCGCAAGCCGACAAACATGTTTTTTCTCAAAATTGGCGTAAAACATTAGAATCTATTTCTAATTTAGATTTATGGCAAGATTCTGTTGTTCGTTTGCTATTTGATTCAAATAGAGTTATAGGAGTAGAAACTGCACTTGGTATTTCAATTTATTCTAAAGCAGTAGTTTTAACGAATGGAACTTTTTTAAATGGATTAATGCATATTGGACGGTCGCAATTACAAGGAGGTAGAATAGGAGAACCCGCATCATATTATTTATCAGATCAACTACGTGATTTTGGTTTTACTGTAGATAGAATGAAAACAGGAACTCCGGTAAGAATTGATGGAAGAACAATAGATTTTAGTAAATTAATTGAACAACCCGGAGATGATGATATAAGAAATTTTTCATTTTTACCACATATACAATCTCCATTACCACAATTGAGTTGTTGGATAACGTATACAAATTCTCAAGTTCACGAAATATTGCATACAGGCTTCGATGATTCGCCTATGTATAATGGTACAATTCAGAGTATTGGTCCGAGATATTGTCCGAGTATAGAAACTAAATTGGTAACTTTTTCAGATAAAGATAAGCATCAATTATTCTTAGAACCGGAAGGGGCTTATACAAATGAATATTATCTTAACGGATTTTCATCGTCATTACCTGCCGATGTTCAATATAAGGCGTTGAAGTGTATACCTGGATTAGAACATTGCAAAATTTATCGTCCAGGTTATGCTATTGAGTATGATTATTTTGACCCTACCCAATTGCAAGCAAGTTTAGAAACCAAATCGGTGAAAAATTTATTTTTTGCCGGACAAATAAATGGTACAACAGGATACGAAGAAGCTGCTGCGCAAGGTTTAATAGCCGGAATAAATGCTCATGCTGCAATTACAAATAAAGATCCACTTGTTTTGAAAAGAGATGAAGCATATATAGGAGTATTAATAGATGATTTAATAACAAAAGGTGTTAATGAACCATATAGAATGTTTACTTCACGTGCAGAATTTAGAATTTTATTACGTCAAGATAATGCCGATGTACGTCTTACTCCTGTAGGAATAGCAATAGGATTGGTAGATGACTATAGAAAAAAGGTGTTTGAGAACAAATATAAAGTTATAGAAACTATAAAGGATTACGTGAAGTCTACTACAATTCATATGAATAAAGCTAATGAAATTTTGGAACAGCATGGAAGTTCTCCTTTAAAGCAATCTATGAAAATGAGTGCTTTAATTTCGCGTCCTAATATTTATGCTTCTATGTTTCCAATACCCGAAGATTTATTGAATCAATGTGAAACAGATAAAGAAACGTTGCTTGAAGTAGTAGATATTGACATTAAGTATTCCGGATATATTGAAAAAGAAAAACAAATTGCTGAAAAAATCAGTCGATTAGAATATATTAAAATCAAAGGAAAAATTCCATATATGGACATGCCGAGTTTATCAACCGAAGCGAGACAAAAATTAACCGAAATTAATCCGGAAACTATTGGTCAAGCTTCTCGTATTAGCGGTGTTTCACCTGCTGATATAAGTGTTTTATTAGTGTATTTAGGGAGATAAAAATGTGTTCCACGTGAAACAATTACTAAAAATTATAATAATGTTCCACGTGGAACAAAAACATAAAGTAGGGTTGCTATGGTTGCTGTAGAGCGAGAGGTGTTTTTTGAATTGCCTAATAAAGCAAAGGTGGTGCTTTCAAAATCAAATTCTTTGGTTTCGTATATATGTTTGTTTGTGCGTTCGGGTTCGCGTGATGAGCCTGCAGGGTGTGATGGTGTAATGCATGTAATAGAGCATATGTTGTTTAAGGGTACTCAAACGCGGACTTATTATGAATTGATGAACTTGATTGAGTCTGTTGGTGGCGATATGAATGCCTACACATCAAAAGAAGAAACGTGTATATATATTACTATACAAAATCAATATTTGGAAAGGGCCGTAGATGTATTGCATGACATTTTTTATAATTCTCATTTTTTGCAGCAAGAATTTATTAAAGAGCGTGAAGTGATACTTGATGAAATAAATTCATATAAAGATACTCCTGGTGAATTAATATTTGATGAATTTGAAGAGTGTTTTTTTCAAGATCATGAATTAGCTTCAAATATTTTGGGGACTGAAGATTCGCTTATGCAAATGAGTGTTGAAAAGGTGCGAGAGGTGTATACAAGAGAATATATACCACAAAAGCTTATTATTTCCTATGTTGGTGGTGTTGACTTAGATGTAGTGCAATTGTATATTGAAAAATATTTTACAAAAGATAAAAATACTACACTTCAATTATCAAAACGAATACCTTTTGAAGGAACTCCGCGTTTTACAAAAATTATTCAAAAAGACACATTTCAAACGCATTGTATGATTGGATCGC
>JAJUFK010000137.1 GCA_029266015.1 Bacteroidota bacterium | reverse complement strand
TCTTGAAGATATTCAAAAAGAAATTACCTACCTCTCTTATAATAATTTTAAACAAACTGTAATTATTCCACAAGGAAAATTTATGGAATTTTTACAACTATCACCTACAGAACGTACTGGTATGCTCAAAGATTTATTTAATCTTCATGAATATGAATTGTCTGAAAAAGTTAAAATTGTTGAAGGCGAAATCATACAACAAAAATCACGTATTGAAGGAAATATACAAGAAATTGGCGAAATAGACGAAACAGTATTGACTACTATCCAACAAAAAGAAAATGAATTACTTACTTTAGGTATTGAACAAAAAAAACAATTAGATACGTTACAAGAAAATCTAAAAAAATTACATCTTATTAAACAAGATTTTGATGAATTTGAAAAAGCAAAACTAATACATAAAGAATTACTATCCAAAGAACAAGAATTCAAAGAATTACAAAACACAATTTATCTTATTTCATTATGCGTAAAGCATATTGCTTCCATATATGATGCGCTTCAATTGAAACAAAACGATGCCGGCAAATTACAATCTATTATTGTAAATGCTAATCAAGAATTTCAAAAAATTGAAATTCGTTTTAACGAAAGTAAAAAAATATTTGAAGAACTTGAACAAAAATTTATACAATTGCCTGAATTTAAACAAAATACAAATTTCATAAAACAATGTTATGAATTAAAAAACATAGAAAAGCAAATTGAAACACAAACATTGAAACAACAAGAATTTGCAAAAAAGATAGAAACTTTAGAAAAAATTCAAAAAACTATTGAATATTCTATTCAAGAACAAAAAGAACTTCAAAAACAATTACAACAAAATGTACCTGATATAAGCTCTATTTATAAACAAAAACATGAATTAGAAACATACAATACTATTTGTAACCGTATTGAAGAATGCCGCGAAAAACGCATTCAATATGAACATGAAATACAAACACTTAAACAACAAGTTTGTGATTCTGCCTTTACTGTTTTTAAACAAAAAATTGATTATAAAGATATAAAAGAAATTATTGAAGATAAAATAAAACACTGTGAAAATAAAATTTCTCACATAGATGCCGAATTACAGCAAGCCCTACTTTTCAATCATGTAAACACTTTACGAAAAACCTTACAACATGGAACAGCATGCCCGGTATGTGGTTCTACTAAACATAGTATTGAAAAAATTGCATCAGAATATGAACCAAATATTCAAGATATTGAACAAAAAAAAATACGTATTTCATTTGAATTACAATCCTATACAAAACTATTACAACTACTACACACTACCGATAATCACATAACTGTATTGCAAAAACAAGATCACGAGATTTCTCATACTATGCATTCTTTAACCATTGAACGCAATTTACAAGAACCTGATTTTGATATACGTGACATATCTGTTTTTGAAAAAGAATTAGAACGAATAACTTCTATTCAACAACAAATGAAACACATTGAAAACGTGCTGATTGAATTTGAGAAAAAACAAAAAGAAATTATTTCTGAACTAACTATTGCTCATGAACAATTAATACACATAAAAACATCGCATACCGAAACAAAAACTCGTTTTTCAATGCTAAAAGAATCTATTCCTTCTTCTCTTTACAATACATACGCTTCATTTGATGAAGATTCTCTTATACAAGAAATTGATAAACGTAGCAAACAACAGATTGAAATAGAAACGAGCTATACTAGCATAAAACAAGAATACACATTACTCAAAGAACAATATAATTCATTAAAAATAAGTATTTTAGAGAAAGAAAAATCATACGAAATTATTTGCGAAGATATCCAACAGCTCAAAGAAAAATTAGCATTCGCTATTAATACTCATTCATTTGACTCTATAGAACAGATTGAAAATTTATTGAATCAAAAAGAATCATTACTCGAATACTCGCAAAGATTAGAACACTATAAACATGCTCTTTCAACTATTGAAACTAGTGTTAATACTCTTTCAAAAAAACTAGAAGGAGTTAATTTTGATACCAATGAATTTGAACAATTAAAACAAACTATTGAAAAAGCAGAACATGAAATTCAAATAACACGAGATGCTTATATTCGTGCAAATGAACAACGAAAACAATTACAAACAAAATTACAAAAACAATCAGATTTACTTAAGCAATTAGCTATATGTAAAAACGATTTAGATACAATAACCACATTAAAGTCATTATTTAAACAAAGTGGATTTGTTTCATATATGTCAAGCAATTATATACATATGATTTGCAAAAAAGCAAACGAACGATTTATTCTACTTACCAAACATGCATTACAACTTGAGGTTGAAAATAATTCTTTTGTAGTACGCGACTTTTTAAATAACGGTAAATTACGCCATATTAAGACATTATCCGGTGGACAAGCTTTTCAAGCTGCATTATCGTTGGCATTGGCATTAAGCGAAAGCGTACAATTACACTCCCCCTATATTTCAAACTTTTTCTTTATTGATGAAGGATTTGGTTCTCAAGATAAAGAAAGTTTATCGGTAGTATTTGAAACTTTACGTAGTCTGCAAAAAGAAGGTAAAATAGTTGGGATAATATCTCATGTTGAAGAATTAAAAGAAAATATTCCTATATATATTCAAGTTCAAAATAATCAAGGCATGTCTGTTATTCAATAATTCATTACAGGGATTATTTTGTTTGAAATACCCGTAAAAAATTAGTATATACTTGTTGTTTTAATTGTTTAAACTCAATATTGTAAATTTCAGAAAAACAATTATATACATCACTAATATTAACATCAGAATTTGTATCTGTTTCAAATAACAATCTATCTAATCGAAAATCAAAATCAACACTATGTTTAGACTTATGTTTACACAATTCTGGTCCTAATGAAATATATGCATCATACTTTAAACACATGGAATATATTTGAGAATTACCTGAAAATTTATGAAAAATAACAGGTTTGGTACACCTTTGTTTTTTTAGAATTGAAATAATTTCATAATAAGCTCTTACGCAATGAATTATTATAGGCACATTAAACCTCTGAGCTAACTCTACTTGTTTTGAAAATGCATATAATTGCAATTCAAAATCTATCCCTTTTGTAATATCTAAACCACATTCACCAACACATAACAAATTACGCTTTTGTAATAATAGTTCTAACTCATGGCAAAAGGTATCAATTTGTTGATATGATTGCACATTCCATGGATGAAGTCCATACGAACAACGATTGAAATACAGCTCTACTTCGGAAATATCGGTACAATTATATATACAAATATCATCGGTAACATCTGCATTATGCGAATGAATATTTACAAATGGTATAGAATTATTAGTGAGCATCTTTGATTGATAATTGCAAACGATTTCTGTTGATATCAACTTCCAAAACCTTAACCTTAACAGTTTGATTGATACTAAGTACTTGAGCGGGATTTGTAATAAATTCTTTACAAATATGAGATATATGCACTAAACCATTTTGTTTGATTCCAATATCTACAAAAGCACCAAAATTTGTAATATTTGTAACTATTGCCGGATATATACCTCCTATTTTTACATCGTGTATAGTTTTAAGTGATGAATCAAATGCAAATGATGAAAGTTTCTTACGCGGGTCACGCCCCGGTTTCTCTAATTCTTTTAAAATATCAAGTAAAGTAGGCTCACCAACCTCATTAGTTATATACTTGTGAATATTGATTGATTTGCGAATAGAATCTTCATTGAGCAAATCAAAAACATTCGCATTTACATCTAATGCCATTTGTTCAACCAAAGCATAGCGTTCAGGGTGTACTGCAGAATTATCTAATGGGTGTTTGCCATTTCGAATTCTCAAAAAACCTGCACACTGCTCAAAACTTTTTTTGCCCATTTTTGGAACATTCAATATATCTAATCTTGTTGCAAAAGCTCCATGTTGCTTTCTATATTCTACTATATTTTCTGCTAATACAGGACCAATACCCGACACATATTGTAAAAGATGTTTGCTTGCAGTATTTAATTCAACTCCAACTATATTAACACAACTTTCTACAACAAAATCTAATTTTTTTTGTAATTCATGTTGGTTTACATCGTGTTGATATTGCCCTACTCCTATTGATTTTGGGTCAATTTTAACTAATTCTGCTAAAGGGTCCATTAATCTTCTACCAATAGAAACTGCACCACGCACAGTAACATCATACTGCGGAAATTCTTCTCTTGCTAGTTTTGAAGCAGAATATACAGAAGCTCCTGCTTCATTTACAACAAAAACTTGTACATCAGTATTAAATCGTATGCGCGAAATTAATTGTTCTGTTTCTCGACCTGCAGTACCATTACCTATAGAAATTGCTTGAATATTATATGTTTGAACCAATTGTGCAATTTTGTTCATTGCTTTGGCTGTATCATTATGCGGAGCATGAGGATATATAGTTTCGTTATGAAGTAAATCTCCTTGTTCATTTAAACACACCACCTTACAACCTGTTCTATATCCGGGGTCTATAGCAAGTATTCTTACTTGCCCTAATGGTGGTAGCATGAGCAATTGACGTAAATTTTGAGAAAATACAACAATTGCTTCAGCATCTGCACGTTCTTTTAAATCATTATACATTTCTTTTTCGAGCGAAGGAGCAATCAATCGTTTATATGCATCTTCTGCTGCCATTTTCACGTGTTGCGCACATTCATTATATGCTTTCAACACCCGTTTATAAATTATCGCATAAGCAATTTCTTCGTCTATTGAAATTGATAACCGTAAAACCCCTTCATTTTCACCACGCATCATAGCCAATATTCTATGAGATGGAGACTTACATGCTAATTCTTGAAAATTAAAATATTGATTATATTTTTCGGCTTCTAATTCTTTAGTTTTTACAACCTTTGAAGAAATAACCGATTGTTTTACAAATATTGCACGTAATTGTTTTCTAACCTCTGAATGCTCACTTATCCACTCTGCAATTATATCACGTGCACCTTGCAATGCATCAGCTTCATGTAATTGTATATTTTTGGCAAATTCACTCACTACATTTGAAAATTGAATATGTTTTTGCTCAAATAATATGTTTGCTAAAGGTTCTAACCCTTTTAATTTTGCCTCTGAAGCACGAGTTTTCTTTTTAGGTTTAAAAGGCAAATAAATATCTTCAAGTTCAATTGAATTATAGCATTGTTCAATTGATTTTCGTAATTCAGAAGTTAAATTGCCTTGTTCTTCTATTGTTGTAAGTATAGTAACTTTGCGTTTTTCCAGTGATTCATAATAATCAATTTGTTCTTTAATTGCAAGGAGTTGCACTTCATCTAAGCTGCCTGTTTTTTCTTTACGATAACGAGCTATAAATGGAATTGTAGCTCCTGTTTGAAATAAATTGAAAGCATTTTGCACACTTGTATGTGAAACTCCAACATTATGTGCTATTCTTGATACAATTGTAGAATTCATCAATACAAGTTTATGACATGATTTGTGCTATAATTCTTGTTTTAGGAAATTGCTCTAAAATTGTTTTAAGTGCAACAGTTATTGGAACCGAAAATATTAATCCTGGAACACCCCATATATACCCCCACAAAAGAATCATTATAAGAATTGTAATTGTGTTGATAGAAAATGTTTTCCCCATAAAAATAGGTTCAAGCACGCTTCCAAACAAAATTTGTATTGCAATTAAAATAAAAATAAATGCCACAACCCCAAATCCCGGAGGTAACAAAGCAATGCCAAATACAGACAACACAATTGTAATAACAATAGAACCAACCATTTGTATAAAATTTAAAAGAAATGCCATAGTTCCCCAAAAAACAGGAAAAGGAATTCCAAATGACACACACGCTATACTAAATGAAATTCCGGTTGCTAAACTTATAAGAAATTTTACGACTATAAATTTCACAATGCTTTTTTCAAGAATCACAAAGGTTTTCATAGATGGTATACGCTTTTTAAAAATCGTATTTTCCATTACTTTTTTAACATTAATAGATCCGGCCATAAGAAGAAAAAAAAAAAACACTGCCATCAAAAGCATTACCACTGTTTGTCTGATTGCTGTTAATACAGGTCCAATTTTTCCTGACATAAAACCTACAATAGCTTCACTATGCAACAAAGAACTCACATTATCTTCACCGGCAACTTTTTCTATTCCCATTATTTCAATTACTGGTACCAATACTTTATTTAGATTCTTCATCATAGAATCCCAAAATGCTTGATCTGCACTTAGAATTTCACGTGCACTCATACGCATTACAATAAATATTGCAACTAACAATAATGAAATAATTGAAATAATAATAGAAATTGATACCATTTTATTATACTCCTTTTTTGAAAAATAACGCATAAGCGGTAAAAAAAGCAATGCTACAAGCAATGCTCCAAACAATGGAATAAAAATAAAATTTAATGTTTTTAAAATATAAAAAACTAAAGGAACAACTATAAACAATAATAATTTATTTGTAGTTCCATGTGTATGTATATTAACGCTCATAATTACTCAATATTAATGGTTTACAAATTCTAATTCTT
>JAJUFK010000308.1 GCA_029266015.1 Bacteroidota bacterium | reverse complement strand
TAGCAGCTACATATAATTCAAGTGCTGTTTTAAATCCATAAAATTTTAGTAATTTATGAACATTATCATCGCCAAATTTAACTTTATTTTGAGCAAACTTTCTTAGAATAATTTCTTTACCCGACTCAGCTTCTTTATATTCAATATCTTTTAAATATTTTTTAATTCGCTGACGTGCTTTTGATGTTTTCACAAATGAAAGCCAATCTCGTTTAGGAGTTTGAGTTTTGGAAGTAAGTATTTCAATTTTATCTCCATTTTGTAATTCATGTTTTATAGGAACTACTTTGCCATTAACCTTTGCTCCAACACATGAATTTCCTATATCTCCATGTATATCATAAGCAAAATCAAGAACCGTAGCATGAGCTCGCAATCTTCGTAAATCTCCTTGAGGTGTAAAAATAAATATTTCATCGGTATACAATTGCATACGCGAATTATTATCTTCTTCTAAACTATCTTCTTCAGGGTTTTCTAAAATATTGCGTATTCGTGCCAACCAACTTACTGAACCAACTGCAGAATTTCCTTCTTTATATTTCCAATGTGCTGCATATCCTTTTTCAGCAATTTCATCCATTCGCTTGGTTCTTATTTGAACTTCAACCCATCTGTTTTCAGGTCCTAATACAGTTGTATGTAATGATTCATACCCACTGCTTTTAGGCGAAGAAATCCAATCACGTAATCTATTAGGATTTGGTCTATAAATATCTGATACTATAGAATATACATTCCAACAATCATTTTTCTCATCTTCTATTTTAGAATCAATTATAATTCTAATTGCAAATAAATCATATATATGCTCAAAACTTACGTTGCTTTTTTTCAGTTTATTCCAAATTGAATATATTGATTTAGGACGTCCTTTTATTTCGAATTGTAAGCCTTTATTTTCTAATGCTTGTTGAATAGGTAAAATAAATGTTTGAATATATTCATCACGTTGTGCTTTTTTTTCAGCTAATTTTTTTGCAATAGTCTTATAAATATCATTATGCAAATATTTCATGCTCATTTCTTCCATCTCGGTTTTTATAGCATATAAACCAAGTCTATGAGAAATAGGAGCGTATAACGAGGCTATTTCTTCTGATAAATGAATTTGTTGTTCCTCAGAATATAATTGAATATTACGTAAAAGAAATAACTTTTTTGCTATTAAAATAAGTATAACTCTAACATCGTCTGCTTGACTTAATATTAATTTTATAAAGTTTTCAGAATGAATTTTTGATTTTGAAGTATCTATTTTCTCTACGCGTAATAAACCGGTAATTATTCCAAAAACTTTTTCACCAAATACTTCTATTATTGTTTGTTCAGAAATTATATTTTCTTGATACAATGAATGCAAACAAATGCTAACAATAGCCTTCCCTCCTAAACCTATTTCTTGAATTGCTATTTCTACTAATCGTAAAACCTTTTGTGCATAATCTTGATTTGTTTGTTGTTCAAGAATTTCTATTGCTTTATATATATAAGGTATATCTCTTTCCTTAATATAGGGTTTTGCAATTTCAACTATATATTGTTTGGTTACAAGCATAACAAATATTTATATTGCAATATAGTAATGTTATTCATTAATAAAAATTACTATAGTTACTTTTGAAGAATAATTTTTTGCCAATGGCGATTACCGTTTTCTAAAGTAACTTCACATATATACATTCCTGCTTGTAATGATTTGAGAGACAGCGTTGAAAAATTACCATTTTTTCGCAACACTAATTGTCCATACAAATTATACATTGATATATTTTGAATTGTAGAAGTAGTTTGTAATGTGATAATATCACGAGTACATGTTGGAAAAATTGTACATTCATTGGTATCATTAATTACAGTAATTGGTTGAGAGGGCAACAAATCGCCAAAAATTGGTCTCATAAGCAATGCACCGTTTTGAGTTGAAGAAACCCATTCAAAACCAACATTATAATATATCTTGTTTTTTAGATTACTGGTAAGATCTAAACCTACATTTAATAAAACATCATAGGGCTGTTCCCAACCAATAAAATAACCGTTTTGAATAAATATACCATTTCTATCATTGGTCAAAATCCCTTCGGGTTTTATTGTATAAGTTACAAACTTATATATGCCTTCATGTATTTGGACTTTTTCTCCGGGCATTTTGTATAATAAGCTACCTGGTAATCCATTTGAATTCATAGACCATATACATAAATTAAAAATTGGTGGCGCAGTTACTAAATTAGGATTAAAATAAATATCAATAGCTTTTAACGTATCGGGAACTAATACAGAATATTTATATGCTACACGTCCCATAGGAGCTTCACGTAAACCATAACCGGCTTCGGGAATTCCATCATCGTATGCATAATAATTTGCCATTACAAGATTTACTCGGCTTGTATCATTCCATCTATGTTGTTTGTATGCTATGTTATTATTATCTGTAAAATAATATTGAAACTCATACTTAGTTTCATCAAACACACCTATGTCTTGTTTCATAAAATCAATAAAATCAACATTCCAATCTGAAAGCACATCTCGTTCTTCTGCCAAGGTATAAGGAGGTATATCTGTTTCATATGTTTGAAAAAGTAACTCATCAGAAACATGATGTTTTTTTAGAGCAAAACCAAATTTTACTTTTCTATATAGTGAATCAAAATTATTAAACTTGGCATCAATTGTTAATCTAAAATTGGTTGGTTGTACCACAGAAAAATGAGAAATTGGAATTGCAGAAAATTGATTATACAAAGGAGCTATTTGTTGAACAAACGCAACATCAGGCGTATTAATTATATCTTTTTTCCTCTGAACATCAAGCCATACCATATCAATATTCCAAATATCTTCATTTCGAGCATGACTAACATCATTACTTAAACTCACATAATTTTTAAATCTGAATCGAAATCCTTTTTGTAAATAGTTTGATGATACAATTGGAATAAATACCGACGAAAAAAAATCTTTTGTATCGTTAGAAGTTGCCCATATTCTATTCCAAGCAGAATTTGG
>JAJUFK010000345.1 GCA_029266015.1 Bacteroidota bacterium | reverse complement strand
GATTTATAGTTTCGCGTTTTACCGAATAAGTATTTATAGTTTTTGAATTACCTCTTTGAATTCCAAGAATTATAGTAGTTCCGGGTTGTCCTTGTAATAATTCATGTATTTCATCACGATTTTTTCCAATAATTGATCTATTATCAATAGTCACAATTTTGTCACCGGGCAACAAACCGGCTTTATGAGCAGGATATCCTTCAAAAATCTCAGATATCATCATTACACTATCGCGTTTGCCTATCATAGCACCTATGCCGCCATATTCACCTTTAGTCATCATTTGAAATCGCTCAACATCAGATTCAGGAATATATTTAGTATAAGGGTCTAGAGATTCAAGCATTTTATCAATTGCATAACTCATCAACTCTCCCGGATCTATTTGATCTACATAGTGAGTATTTATTTCTTGAAAAACCGAATAAAAAATATCAAGATTTTTCGAAATTTCGAAATTTCGGGTATCATCATAACTTGTAAGTACAAGAGGCGACACAAACAAAAGAGATAAAAATATAATTCTAAACGTATATATAGAAATATGTTTCATCATAGTATTATTGTAATTTTTCAAATGTATAAAATAACAAAATTAATGTAATCATAAAAATGTAAAAAACGTATCATTTGCTATGTTCTCCTACAATATATTCAAACTCGTAATTACGTGTAAGTGCCACAAAAAACTTGTCACGTTCTACAGGTAGTATAAAGCTATATACGGGAACTATATATTGTTTAGTGTATGGACAATACATGCCAAACAAACGAGTATTTCTATTATAAACAATAACATTCCCCGGGAATTGAGCCATACACACATATGGCGATTGAAACAGTATAACACCGGCAGAATCAATCACTAATGACGTATCTTGTTTTACTGCAAAAAAGAAATCACCCATTCGTTCAAACAATTGCATGGCTTTAAACTCGGCAATTTTTAACTGTGTGCGTGTATTTATTATGTTATAACACTGTGCATGACACGGATCGTCGGCAATAGAATATACTATATTTTTGGAACCATAATATTGCTTAGTATACTTACTGTTATCTATTTCTTTTGGGGGAATATATGTAAAATCTATACGTGCATATGTATTTTTAGATTTTTTTTGCCAATACACATAATTATCGTCCTGCATTGTACAATATATATGTGAATTCCATTTAGATAACACAAATGAACCATCGGGCTTTAGCAAATTGTATTTACCTGCTTTTTTCACCAAAGCTACTCCTCCTCTAAAAGCATACAAAGAATCAAACTGAGGTTGTATAATTACGATTCCGTTTAACGATTGTAACCCCCAAAGATTTTTAATTTGAAATGGAATGAAACCAAACGTTGTATCAATATATGCAATACCGGAATCTTTATAAGTCTTATTAAAATAAGAATATCTATCATCATACACTTCTTGCAATTCGGTTCTATAATACTCCAAATCGGTCATAATTTGTACTTTACCCCATAATTTAAGAGTAGAACCCGAAATAACAAATTTTGCAAACACACGTCGTTTTTGTTGCAATTCTACTAGAGGCGATGCAACATCATACACAATAGAAACATAAAGATACGTATGGTTTCCTATAGCACGAGTTATAGTATCATACGATAGAATTTGGGTAAAATTATTTGCTTGTTGCTTTGTGTATTCAAAAACCCTTCTGGCCTTTTCTGTTTGTATGGTAAACGTTTTTAAAACATATACCGAATCAAATTGCACAGGAGCAAATGATTGCATTTCATGAAATTGAATCATAAAATCTTCAATGCTTACAGTACCGGAATAATTTGATAAAAACAATGAACCAAAATCTCGAATTGTAGAATCAAGTTGCTTTATATTATTTATGCTTAATGCCATATAAGGCATTATAAGTATAATAAACATATGCACTATTCTTTTTCTCATACCAGTATTAAAAAGATATACCTATTCCAGCTGAAATTTGCTCGGGCCACCCTACTCCTGCTTTAAACATATAATGCTTTCGCGGATTTTTATATCTATACCCCATATACACAGCAGGATACCATTTATACGGCACTTCGGTATATACTCCGTTTTCTTCTTTTGCAAAACCAAATTGAGAACGAAATAAACATGCTCCTAAACCGGTTTCAAACAAATGATACCGTTTACCATGAAGAGTTACCAAACTCGACGAAACAAATGCTCCTTCGTCAACCATAATTTTCATATAAGTACCAATATTAGCACGAGCAGCTAATTGAAAAGCTGGATTTACTATTAATAAACGTTCGTAACCAAAACTGGCCGATACAAAAGTAATACGAGTACCTCCGCTTACATATATAGTATTTCGTGTAGCTCCGGTGCGAGCCTGTGGCTGAGCATGCAATTGAATGCATAGTACAGCAGCAAT
>JAJUFK010000019.1 GCA_029266015.1 Bacteroidota bacterium | reverse complement strand
CCTATAAAAAACAATATTGAAGGAATACATATAATACACATACTTACCATAAACAATGAAAAATACGCTTTCGTAATGCGTAATTCATGTGTTTTGCCACGTACTATCATCCATATAATTGATCCCATAGCAGTACATAACGATATTATTGCTCCAAAAAACAGAGGAGGAAAGATTCCTGACCATGCATTTGCAAGTATTGGGAAAATTCCCCATAATAAGGCACTGGTTAAAGTAAATATAACACCTATGGATTCTTGATTGGATTTCATTGTAATTTATATAGTAAACATGGATGTAAATTTAGAGAATTTTGTATTGTTATAGAAAAAAAAAGCTGTTATACTGAATGTATAACAGCTTTTTTTAATATTGTTTGTACGTTATTAATCTCTACCTGTGAGTAAAGCAACTAATCGTAATATTTCTAAATATAACCACACTAAAGTAACCATTAAACCAAATGCACCAAACCATTCCATATATTTAGGTGCTCCTTGTGCAACCGCATCTTCTATATTTTTGAAGTCTATGATAAGGTTGAGTGCTGCTACAACAACTATTACTAAACTAATACCTATACCAAGTGGACCATTGCTGTGTAAAAATGGCATACTTGCACCAAAAAATCCCATTATCATATTTACTAAGTATAGTAAAAATATGGCTCCGGTAGCAGCCGCTACACCCATCATAAATTTTTGGGTAGGTTTAATTATTTGGTTACGATAGAGTAGAAGCATGAGCAAAAATACTCCAAATGTGAGAGCTACAGCATTAAAAACTATTCCATTTGAAGTTGAAGCTACTCCGGGCTCTTTAGAAGCAAAAAATGCTGCTTCTACAAATGCTGATACACCACCTAAAAATAACCCTTCGAATACGGCGTAAATAGGTGCTGTAATCCCTGCCCATTCTTTTTTGAATATAGTAACCATAGCGGTAATAAACCCTAAAATAAGTCCACCCATCATAAGTCCACCTACCGATGCATTTCCTTGTTGAACCATATTCCAGGTAAGAGAAGCACTTACAATAATTGTAAGTAATAGTATGATACTTTTATTTATAGTACCTTGCAACGTCATTACTCCTTGTTGTGTTGAACTTAATGATGGAGCAAATGTTGATTTCGAAAATACCGGATTTGATGATTTTTCTAACATATCTATAAAATTTTAATAATTAACAATAATTTAAAACATGTAACATATCTTTTGCTTGTAACTCAAATTCTGTCCCAATATTTTGTTCTAAAAGTTTTTTTGTTGCTTTTACAATAGGAGCTTTAATACCCGGTTTTCTAAAAGCTACTTCTTGGAACGAATTTACGAGAGTTTTCCTTACAAAATAACTGCCATGAGTAAAATCGCGTTCATACAAAGGCAAAAATTTAGCTAAATCAGAAAATTTTACATTTTTTAAGCGTATAGCAAGATGTGAAATTATCATATATGCTGTCATTTTGACGTATTCCTCTTCTGATTGTGCCCATTCATATGATTTTTGTATTGCATTTGGAATTTTAGAAAATAAATGTAAAGCTCCTATTTCAACCATTTCATGATTTATACACCCTTGAACCATAGTTTCTAATTGTTGATTATTAATAGTTTCGGGATTGGCAACCATAAATGCAAGTAATTTAGCTTCGCGAAAATCTTCGTTCCATAATAACATGGCTAATTCTTGATTTTTTTCAATAGTTTTTGCAAATCCATACAGAATATTAGATGAAACGCCATATATCATATTGTACTCTAACCCTCTATATTTGAGAGTTTCTGCAATTTCACCATCTTGATGATGTGCAATAAATTGAATAGCTTTTGAAAATTCCTCTTGTATATTCATATGTAAAAAATTTTGATAAAAATATAAAAGAATTTTGTATATTACATTGGCTTTATAAATCATTTTTTTAATGATAGTATAATTGGTTAAAAAAACTGACAGGTTTCATAAAACAATTTGATTGATATGGTAAATAAGCTTACATATGGTGTTTCACTTAGTGGAGGAGGAGCTCGCGGAATTATTCAGTTGGGCGTATTGCATGCATTAGATGAATACGGTATAGTTCCATCTATTGTTGCAGGTACAAGTATGGGGGCTATCAATGGAGTGTTTTATGCCGCGGGATATAAACCACAAGAAATAGCTCACATTCTTAAAACACATCTTAAAACTTTGTCATTTTCATGGTTGCTGTGGGTTCGTTCCGGATTTAAAAGTTTTGACACATTTCGCCATGTTCTTGAACAGTATATTGCTTCCGATAATTTTGATGCACTCACATATCCTTTGTATATATCCGTAACTAATTTAAATTCAGGAAAAAATGAGCTTATATCATCAGGGCCTTTGTTTGATTTTGTTATAGCATCAGCATCTATTCCAATCATATACAAACCAAAATTTATTAATGGTTGTTACTATGTTGATGGTGGTTTGACTAATAATTTCCCCGCTCGTGTGTTACAAGGCAAATGCGATAAAATCATTGGGATTCATGTAAATCACATTGAAGAGGTTCAAGAATTCCCTAATTTAGTTTCGTTGGTTGAGAGAATGTATCGTATTGGTATTTACAGTAATGTATCACACAAAATTTCGCTATGCGATTATTTTATTGACCCTCCCGAAGCTCGTAAGTATGAAACATTCGATTTCGACAAATTCGACGAAATATATGACTTGGGTTACAAAAAGGGATTGGAGTTAGTTAAGAAAATCAAGGAAAAATAAGTCCGCTTACATTTTATTTTTCGGTGTTGTTGTTACAAATTCTTTTAAATAAAATGGTTCGTAGTAGGCAACATCTTCAAATTGATTGTTTTGAAATTTTTTATAGGCAAGTGTTCCAACCGTTTCGGCAGTGGTATTACAATTTTCTACAAAATGTATATGGGGAGCATTAAGTAAGGCTTTACATTTTGCACTTCCATCGCCACACAACACATAGGTATATGATGAATCAAATGTATGTATGGTTTCTGTATCAACTATTAATGGAAATGTATCACAAATCTGTTTCATGTTTGTATTCCATTGCGATGTATATACCTCCATACGCCGAGCATCTATCATGGGCATGAAAATAGTATTATTATCTATATTTTGTTTTGATTCTATTGTACCTTTGCACGCAAGTGCAAGAGCTTGCAAGGTGTCTACAGCTATCAATGGCAGATTTGCAGCATAACATAAGCCTTTAGCAACCGAAGTGCCTATACGCAAACCTGTATACGAACCGGGACCGCCACTTATTGCAATAGCATCACAATCGGCAATACGCACATTGTTTTGCTCCAATAGCTGTTCCATAAGCACCGTAAGTTTCGAAGAATGTGCGTTTTGTTCGTTAATTTCAATACAATCAACACATACACCATTGCTATGCAATGCAACTGAACATATACTGGTAGATGTTTCTATACTCAAAATTCTGATACTGCTCATAGTTGTATTAAAAATAAGGATTTGTATTTCGTTCTACCAAAATGCTTGTAGTAGGCCCATGTCCTGAATACACAATAACATCGTCGGGCAGTATCATAAGTTTTTTAGTAATACCGTCAATTAGTTGTTCATGATTGCCACCCGGCAAGTCGCTTCGTCCTATACTGCCGGCAAATAATACATCGCCACAAAAAATTACTTTGTGCTCGGCATTGTAATAGCAAATACTTCCGGGGCTGTGTCCGGGTACATGAATTGCAAAAAACTTAAGTGTCCCAATTTCTACAATATCACCATCGCTTACATAATTGGTAATTTTAGGTGGTTGTTCCATGGTTATACCAAATCGTAAACTTTGATTTATGGCATCATCTATAAAAACAGACTCGTTTCTGTGAGCATAAATTGCAATATTGGGAAATGCGTTTACAATACTGCGTGCTCCAAATGCATGGTCGAGATGACAATGTGTAAAAACAATTTTAGTTAGGTTATACGTATTGGTTTGGATATATGAAATAAGTTTTTGTTTTTCTTCATCGAAAAAACAACCCGGGTCAATTACCGCACACTCCTTTGTTTGCTCATCAATTACAAGATAGGTATTTTGTCCAAAATGATTAAACACAAATGTTTGTATTTGCATAGATGTATCTTTTTATGCAAATATACAGAATTTGGAGCTAAGGCTTATAGATAATGACTAATTCCCTGTTTTATTATGATTTTTGTAATTCTTCAGAATAAATTTCTATTGATTGTCTGCCAATAGTCCAATATGGTACATGTTGATTTTCAGGAATTTGATTCCATATATTAGGGGTAACTATTCGTCCGTGCTGCGTATATAATTTTTTTGCATATACAGCAATTACAGGATTGAATATAACATCGGTTACTCCAATGGTGTATGTTTCTTCTGCCCCTTCTGTTGCCGGGTTTGCTACAACAATAACTTCGAGTTTGTTAAAAGTAAGCAATGATTTCAAAAAATTTGCACGTGATTGCGAAACTTGTTCTTCAATAATAGTACATGGGGTACCATTTAGTTCTTTTACTATATGTTTTCCGTTAGTAAGTGCCATAATTGTACAAATTTAAATTCCAAAACAAAAACTAAGAATTTTTTCGTAAACAGGACTTGCAAATCCTATTACAACCATTCCTATAATACTAATAGCCAAACCTAATTGCGAAATTTTATCTGTTTTGAAATACGCAATAGGCGATTCGCTTTTGTTAATAAACATTGCTTTTACCGGCATTAAATAATAGTATAATGATACGATAGTATTGAGTAATGCAATTAATACGAGAATATAAAAATCTTTTTCTGCAGCAGCGGTAAATAAGAAGAATTTACCAAAAAATCCGGCAACAGGCGGAATACCTGCAAGCGAAAACAAAGCAAGTGTTAAAGCCAAACTTAATTTTGGATTGGTTTTGTACATGCCGTTTAAATCAGAAATACTGTCTTTGCCGGTATATGCCGAAATAATAGACACAACACCAAAAGCCGATAAATTTGAGAATATATATATTAATATAAAATATACTACGGTAGCCATACCGGTAGCAGTTCCTGATATTATTCCAAGCAGAATAAACCCTGCTTGAGCAATTGATGAAAATGCCAAATATCGTTTTAAATTATTCTGACGCAATGCAAATAAATTACCTATGGTCATTGTTAAAATTGCTATAGCCGTCATCATATCTTGCCATACCGGGGTAAATAGTTTGAAAACGGTAAACAGTATAATCATAAACACAAATGCTGCGGCGCCTTTTGAAATTACAGATAAATATGATGTAATACTTACCGGTGCACCTTCATACACATCGGCAGTCCATAAATGGAATGGAACCAATGAAATTTTAAATGCCATGCCCGAAAAGAAGAATATCATTGCCATTACTTGTATCGGTTCAAAACCTTTGAAAGATTGTGAAATTTCGGCAAAATAAATAGAACCGGTAGTTCCGTATATCATAGAAATTCCATAAAGTAAAATTCCCGATGACAAAGCTGAAGATAATAATAATTTAATCCCCGCCTCAGCAGATTTATTTTCGTGACGATTGAATGCAGCCAATGCAGCTAATGGTATAGTCGCAATTTCTAATCCTATGTAAAACATAAGAAAATCACCGGCAGATATCATATAGAACATACCAAGTAATGTTGAGAATAATACGATATAAAATTCACTTACCTTAACTCGGTTTTCAGTAGCATTAAGCCATTTCCATGATTGAAGTAAAATAATAAGAACACCGAGGTTCAATATATTTTTCATAGTAGCAACTATGTTTGTTGTATTGAACATACCGCCGAACAAACTACCTTCTTGCAATGGTAAAAATCCAACTATGGTGTGAAGAGCAAATAAAATAATTGCAAGTGGTGATATTATCGATTTTTGCGAATCATTGGTGCCAATTTCTGCAATTAACAGCAATACTATTGCAAGCAACAGTACTAACTCATGACGCATTAATAAAAGTGATTCAAAACTCATATCTCGTAGTGTATTTAATGTTTTATAGTATTAATTTCCTGCCAATGCCAATCGTTCAACAATAGGTGTTAAGCTATCGCGAATAATTTCTGATAACCATAGTGGTGCAAATCCAATAATTACAATTGAAACAACTAATGTAATCATAGAAACTTTTTCGAACCATGTAGCGTCTTCTAAATGATTGAATTCGGGATTTTTAACCGGCCCGAACAATAATATGCCAACCACGCGTAAAATATACACTGCAGTTATCACTATAGCCGATGCTGCTAATATGGTACATACTCTATGGAACGTATCTGCATGTTGGAACGAACCAACAAATATGGTCATTTCTGCAACGAATCCACTTAATCCGGGTAAACCTAATGATGCTAAACCTGCGATAACATATACTACCGAAATAAATGGAATTACTTTCATTAATCCACCCATTTCGAATATGTTACGGGTATGAGTTCTTCCGTATATCATACCTATTAAAGCAAAGAATAAGGCTGTCATCAAACCATGCGAAATCATTTGAAGTATTGCACCGTCCATTGAAGTTTTGTTCATCATAAGTAAAGCGAATATCACTAATCCACAATGCGATACCGAAGAATATGCGTTGATGTATTTTAAATCTTTTTGCCAAATTGCACCAAATGCTCCATACACTACACTTACCGTTGTGAGAATCAAAAACAGCCAACCCATTTCTTGTGCGGCATCGGGTAATAAAAACATTGCAACTCTAAAACATCCGTATCCTCCCAATTTCATCAATACACCGGCATGGAGCATAGATACTGCTGTAGGTGCCGAAGCATGACCATCGGGCGACCATGTGTGAAACGGAAATAACGCTCCTAACACTCCAAATCCAACAAAAAGGAATGGGAAAAAGAACATTTGTGTATCGTGAGGAATTGTAATTTTTGATATTTCTAGAATATTAAATGTTAATTGTCCTCCATCGGGTGCCGAGTGAAAATATATGCCTAACAATCCCAAAATCAGTAAGGCAGAACCACCCATAAGCATAAGGGTAAGTTTCATTGCCGAATATTCTTTGTTACCGCTTCCCCACAAACCTATCAACAAATACATTGGAATTACCGCAAGTTCATAAAATAAGAACATGGTAAACATGTCGAGCGAAATAAAAAATCCAAATACCCCCGAAGATAATAGTATAAGTGAAATAAAAAATTCACGTGGTAATTCTTTGGTCATCCACGAAGAAAAAACACCTGCAAATACTACTATCGATGTAAGCATTATCATTGCTACCGCAATACCGTCAACACCTATATCGTAGTGAATATTGAAACTCTGAAACCACACATACGATTTGGTAAATACCATTTCTGCAGTATTGCCTGCTTTGCGTTCGGCAATATATTGAAACAATAAATTAAACGACATGAGCAATTGAATACCCATTCCAATAGCCGATACCATGCGAGCACCTTTCAAATCCTTAGTAAAAAGGATTCCTATCATCGTAAGAATTGGTACTACAACAAATAAACTTAATATATCCATAATTGTAAATCTAATTTCTAATTAATACACAAATACATAAATAAGAATAAATGCAAACACAAATACTCCCGAAATAAATACAAATCCATATTTTTGAATTTGTCCCGATTGCAATTCTTTAATCGATTCTGAGGCATAATTGGTAACCGTTGCAAATCCGTCCATGGTTGCATCTATGATATGTCTGTCGAACCATGCTATGCTTTGCGAAACTATATTGAACAATATTTTTTGTGTTACAAATAAATATACTTCGTCTATATAAAATTTACGATAAATCGTAGTATACACGCCTTTGAGTGATGCTGCAATTTTATCGGGCATAGTACTTGGTTTGAAATAGAATGCAAATGCCAATGCCATACCACCAAAAGCAAGCAATGTTACAGGAATTGCAATTGCCCAATCTATATGTGCTTCAAACGGACGGCCATCTGATGTAATTAAATCGTGGAATGGAATGTATCCGGCAAATGTTGCAAAAATTGCTAAAATAATGAGAGGAATTGTCATGCTTGCAGGTGATTCATGTGGCGTATGATGATAGTGTTGAGTTTTTCCGAAGAAGATACTGAAAAACAAACGCGACATATAAAATGCGGTTAAACCTGCCACCAACACAGCAATATAAAATACTACTTTATTATGGTGATATGCTGCCGCTAAAATTTCGTCTTTACTAAAAAATCCTGAAAGTCCGGGGAAACCACATATAGCTAACCATGCAATACCAAAGGTAATAAACGTAATAGGCATATATTTTTTGAGTCCTCCCATATCGAGCATGCTATTGCTATGCACGGCATGAATAATAGACCCTGCTCCTAAGAACAACAATGCTTTAAACATAGCATGTGTAGTTAAATGAAACATAGATGCCATAAATCCTAAGCCTTCGTGATCGCCATAGTGCGAAACGCCAAGCGCCAACATCATATAGCCAATTTGTGACATGGTAGAAAAAGCAAGTACTCGTTTAATATCGAATTGGGTACAGGCTATAATTGCAGCAAATAATGCAGAAAATGCACCTACCCACATTACTACCGTTAAAGCATCGGGGGCTTCTAATACATATACCGGGAATAAGCGGGCAACTAAATACACACCTGCTACCACCATAGTTGCAGCATGTATCAATGCCGATACCGGCGTAGGACCTTCCATAGCATCGGGTAACCAAATATGAAGCGGGAACATAGCAGATTTACCTGCACCACCCATAAATATAAGAATCAACGCCCAACTTACAATAGATAACCCTAAAAATGAAGTTCCGGCAGGCATAGTCATAGCTAATTCATGTCCGTTGGTTTTAGTTAATTCAAAAAAGTCGAACGTGCCGGTGTAAAACGACAATAATAATATACCAATTAAAAAACCTAAATCGGCAAATCGTGTTGTTATAAATGCTTTTTTAGATGCTGCTACTGCCGATGGTTTTTCGTAATAGTAACCAATCAACAAGAATGATGATACACCCACAAGTTCCCAAAATATATACATTTGAAACAAGTTGGTTGCTACCACTAAGCCTAACATTGAAAATGAAAACAACGATAAAAATGCAAAAAATCTATTAAATCCTGTTTCACCATGCATATAACCGGTACTGTATATATGTACCATAAGCGATACGGTGGTAACCACCATGAGCATCATTACCGAAATTGGGTCGAGCAAAATTCCCATGTCAATATGTAATTGATCGGTTAGCTGCAACCACGTAATGTTAAACGCTTCAATTTTTTGATATGCACCATCAATTTTACCATATTTAAAAAAATAGAAATATGCAGTAATGCACGATAAGATAAATGAAATACCTAAAGATGAACTACCTATGATTCCTGCAAGTTTATGACTTAATTTATTATGCAATAAACCTAATATAAGAAATGTAATAAAGGGTAATCCAATAATTGCCAGTGTATATGTAAAATCCATATTGTTTAAATTTTCTATGTATTAATACTTCATATCGTGAACATTCTCAACATTAATGGTTCTGTATCGGCGATACACATTAATGATAATTGCTATGGCTACTGCAGCTTCGGCTGCAGCAATTGCAATTATAAATACGCTAAACATATAGCCTTGCAAAACATCGGGATATATAAATTTGTTTAACACAACAAAATTTATACTTACCGCATTCAAAATAAGTTCGGTAGCCATTAAAATTGTAATTAAATTTCTACGAACCAAAAATCCATAAACACCTATAAAAAACATACAGGTACTTACGATTAAAATGTGTGTAATATCAATGCCTTCTATCATATCTCTATTGTTTAGATTTTTTTGCAACCATAATTGCTGCTACCATGGCAGCCAATAATAAAACAGTTATTACTTCAAACGGTAATACAAACCCACCGTCGCCATAACTTAAAAATGCTCGTCCAAACGAACGAATATCGGGAGTAACGGTTTGTTTTGTAACCAGCGAATTAAAGTTAAATTGTAATAATGTAAGAATTGTTATAGCAGCTCCACCCAGCGCAAGCAACCCGGAAAATACTTGCTTTTTCCAATCTATTTTTTCAAATGTAAAATCCACATTACTTGTCAACAAAATTGAGAAAATAATCAATACCGCTATACCTCCGGCATATACCATAAGTTGAACCGCTGCAAGAAAATGTACTTGTAGTAAAAAATATAATGCTGCGGTAGAAATAAGTACAAACAATAAAAATGTAGCTGCACGCAGTATTTTTCTGCTTGTAACGCTCAAAATAGAGAATCCGAGTATAGCTGCAGCTATGATGTAAAAAAAGATAACATTCATAATTTATTCTTTAAGGTCTTTAGTAACTACAGAATTTGGTTTGTTTAATATTTTGGTCAACTGCGAACGGTCAAATACCGAATGTTCGAATGCCTGACCAAACGCTAATGCTTTTGATGGACAGGTTTTAATACATAAACCACAAAAAGTACACATACTCAAGTGATATATATGTTTATCAATTGCCTTTTTCTTTTTATCATCTACAATTTCCCATTTCGAAATAACTTCGATAGAACCATTAGGGCAATTCATTTCGCAAATACCACAACCGGTACATTTATGCTCATTTTTATCATTATGCGGCATGATAACCTCACCTTTGAACCTATCAAACATTTGCAATGTTTCGCGATTTTCGGGATATTGTTGTGTTACAATTTCACTAGGACTTACAAAGTATTTTCCGGTAACTTTCATACCGGTAATCAATGTTTTGATTCCCCCAAAAATATCTTTAAAATACTCTACTACTACTTTCATATATTGCTTGTTATAAATGCCAGCCTAATAAAACTACAATTGTCATTATTACTATGTTTATTAAATTGAGCGGTAATAAATATTTCCATTCCAATGTTAATAATTGGTCGATTCGTAATCGAGGAAACGTCCACTTAAACCACATCATAATAAATACTACCGTAAATGCTTTCATAAAGAACCATAATACCGGTGGAATAAAATCCATAACATGGTTAAATCCATCTAATCCGGGTATGTGCAATGGCATCCAACCACCTAAAAATACAGTAGTTGCTATAGATGCTACAATAAACATATTGATGTATTCTGCCAAGAAAAACAATGCGAATTTAATACCCGAATATTCGGTGTGGAATCCGGCAGTAAGTTCCGATTCTGCTTCGGCTAAGTCAAACGGACCACGATTGGTTTCGGCAGTACCTGCTATCAAAAATATTACAAATGCTATCATTGCAGGTATGTGTCCTTTGAATATAAACCATAAATCTGCTTGTCCTGCTACTAATTCCGAAAATTGCATGGTACCTGCCAATACTATGATAGTCATAAGCGACAAGCCTACCGAAAGTTCGTAACTCACTATTTGAGCACCACTTCGCATAGCACCTATAAGTGAATATTTGTTGTTGCTTGCCCAACCTGCCAATAATACTCCAAGTACTCCAAGACTCGAAACCGCAGCTACGTAAAATACACCTATATCAAAGTCTAATACCTGTAATCCTTTGTCGAAAGGTATAGCTCCTATTGCTAAAAATGACGCGGTAATTACAATAAACGGTGCTACATTAAATAAAAACTGATCGGCACTTTTTATATAAATTAACTCTTTCATCAACAATTTGATGAAATCGGCAATGGTTTGCAACAAACCCCATGGACCTACTCGCATAGGGCCTAAACGGTTTTGAATAAATGCACACACTTTTCGTTCTAAATACACCAAAAATAAGCCAAGTACTGCAAAAAATATAAGGTATGCAACCCCGGCAATAGCTAATTCAATGGTGGTAGTAAGGGCTCCTTCGCCAAACGACTCAACCAATGAGCTGTGAATAGATGATGTTAATTGTGTAAAATCGTAAAGAAACATACTATATAATTTTATCTGTCAATATCTGGAATAACTAAATCGAGCGAACCCATAATTGCAACTAAATCGGCAATTTTTTGGTTTTTAGACATGTGATTGAGTGCCGAAAGATTTGCGAAGTTCGGTGAACGGAATTTTATACGATATGGATTTTTTTCGCCACGACTTTGAACATATACCCCAAATTCTCCTCGGTTTGATTCTATTCGTTGATAATATTCTCCTTCGGGTAATTTAATAATTGGTTTCATTTTTACCTGATAGTCCCCTTCGGGAATATTGTCGATGAGTTGTTCTATAATCGAAATAGATTCCCACATTTCGGCAATACGAACTTTGTATCGTGCAAGCGAATCGCATTCGGTACTTATAATTTCGTTGAATTGTACTTTATCGTACACATTGTACGGATATTTTTTGCGGATATCACATGCAAATCCAGAACCTCGTCCCGATGGTCCGGTTACGCCAAATGATATGGCATCTTCTTTTGATAGATATCCAATATCTTTGGTTCGGTTTATAAAAATTACGTTACCCGACAATAATTCATCGTATTCAGGCAATTTCTTTTTAAAATATTCTAGAAATTCTTTTACTCGTTTTTGGAAATTCGGGTGAATATCATACATCAATCCACCGGGGCAATAGTAACTTTGAATCAAACGACTACCGGTAGTTTCTTCAAAAATATCGAGAATTTTTTCACGATCGCGCAAACCATAGAAAAAGGTAGTAAGTGCACCTAAGTCCATACCAAATGCAGCCCACCACAATTGGTGCGAAGCTAAGCGCGAAAGTTCATCTATAATAGTGCGAATATATTTTACACGTTCCGGTATTTCTACTTCCAACGCGTTTTCTACCAACATACACACCGCTTCGTTGTTTTGATGTGCCGACAGGTAATCCAATCGGTCGGTAAGATGTATAATTTGCGGATAGGTATTGCGTTCGCACATTTTTTCTATACCGCGATGAATATATCCGCAATATGGTTTAAGGTCGTTTACAATTTCTCCGTGAAGATTTACCAACAAACGCAACACACCGTGTGTTGAAGGGTGTTGAGGCCCCATGTTAATAAAATATTCTTCGTCTATCAGGTCTGTTTGTTGTGCTACTGTTTCAGCCATTGTATATATTATTGAAGAATGTTATTTAATTAAATCTATAATGTTTACCGTATCAACGTAGTCTTTACGCAATGGATATCCCTGCCAATCTTCGTCCATGAACAAACGACGCATATCGGGGTGATTGTTGAATGTAATACCAAAAAAATCAAACACTTCGCGTTCTTGTAATTCGGCACCTTTCCATATATCACATACTGAATCTAAAACTGGTTTTTCACGATTTTCGGTCATTGTTTGCAATACAACACAATGCCCTAATTCTGTAGATTCTAAGTGATAAACCACACCTAATGCAGGATTTGCATCAACTCCGGTAAGGCTAAACAAGTAATCAAATTTGGTATCATTTGATTCCTTGAGTTGTTTGGCAACACTATGCAGTTGTTGAGCAGGAATTTGTGCTATCAGATACTGTTTATTTTCGGTACAAACAGCTTGGGGAGCCAATTCCAATATTCTTTGTTGTAATTCTTGATTTGTCATATCGTATTACATAAAGTTTGACACGTGGTCAATTTTGGTTGTCAATGAATCTTGTTTGATTTTTTTGTGTAATTCAAGCACTCCATGAAAAAATGCTTCGGGACGTGGAGGACAGCCGGGAATGTAAACATCTACCGGAATTACTTGGTCGGCACCACGAATTACCGAATATGAATTGTAAAAAAACGGACCTCCCGATACGGCACATGCTCCCATAGCAATTACATACTTAGGTTCCGACATTTGATCGTATAAGCGTTTGAGTACCGGAGCCATTTTGTGTACTATAGTTCCTGCTACCACTATTACATCGGCTTGGCGAGGCGAAGCACGATATACTTCCATACCAAATCGTGAAAAGTCGTGACGAGGAGCTCCGGCAGCCATCATTTCTATACCGCAACAGCTGGTAGCAAAGGTAAGAGGCCACAATGAATTTGCTCTACCCCAATTTACTAAATCACTTAATGTAGTTAAGAAAAATCCCCCGTCTCCCGATTTTCTCTCTAAATCTAATTGTAAATCATCAAGCGATGCGTATTCTTTTTCGTTATTTATTCCCATTTTAATGCTTGTTTTTTCCATGCGTACAAAAGCCCCAAACCTAATATTACAAAAAATATGAGTATTTCAATAAATGCTACCATACCTATTTCTTTCATTACCACTGCCCATGGAAACAAGAAAATAGCCTCCACGTCGAAAATCAGAAACATAATGGCAAACAAATAATACCCTACATTGAACTGTATCCACGACGAACCTTGCGTAGGAATACCACATTCATATGTATCATGTTTTTGTAAATTTGTTGTCTTTTGAGGAATTAAGCCGGAAAAAATTACCGCTAGCCCAACGAGTGTAACCCCTAGGAGGAAAAATAAAATCAAACCCTCAGTATTCATGAGAAAATGTTTTTGTATGTTTTTTTTTATGTTTTTTATCGTGCAAATATATGTGATATTTACATATACACAAATTATTTAAAAAAAGATTTTAATATTTTTTTGAACGAATGTAAAATGCTGTTTTTTAAAACCTTATATATTTTATTACTAAATTTATATGTTACAATTTTAAAAATATTACTACTTCGGGGGGGGTAAGTTGTGATAATTTATTTGGATCTATAATAATGTCACCCCTCCGGGGTTCATTTAGTTATGCTATAATGGTTGTTCTATAATAATTACACCCCTTCGGGGTTTTTATGTGGTGTTTGATTGGTTTCATTTATAATAATGACATTCCTACGGGATTATTATATTTTTAACATTTCTCTATAATAATATCACCCCTTCGGGGTTTTAATTTTTTGATGATATTTTTTAATAATTATATGTCTCCGGAATCGGGTATAATAATATTATGTATTGGTTGGTTGATTGAAGCCCGAGGGGCTGACATTATTATAGAAACCCGTTGTAAACACACACGTAGAACCCCGAAGGGGTGATATAACATTACAAATCATAATTAATCTTGGTCTGTCTGCAACAATTTTTGCAATTCGGCCTCGGTGGTTTGCAATTTATTTTTACATAGATGGATTAATTCCATTGCTTTTTTTACTTGTTGGCTCAGAGTGTCTATACTAATTTCTCCCTGCTCTATTTCTTTTATTATTTTTTCTACTTCTGCTATAGATGCTTCGTAACTGAGTTCTTTTGCCATATGTATATTTTTAGATAGTGATACTAAAGCGATATATGATATGTTTTTTTATGATGTATTTATACCATATTTATATAGACAAATTATAATTGTTGTATTACTTTTACGTTCACATTCGTCTATAGAAATATATATTTACAACAAAAGTACACAATATGAATAGAATTTTTCGCTTTACTACAGTATTTTTATTACTTGTACAATTAGGATTTTCGCAATCGGCCGATTGGAAATTCAGATATGAATATGTAAAAAATAATCCGCAAGAATTAGATGTTTTTATGGATATTACCATTCCCAAAGACTTCCACATGTATAGTTTCGATCAAGGTCCCGGTGGGCCCATTGCTGCCGATGTACAGTTTGTGGTGCCGGCAGGTGTAAAAAAAGTTGGTAGCTTACAATCGCTCACCAAACCACGTGAATATTTTGACGATATTTTTGGTATAACAACACGCGATTTTAGTGGAAAGGTAACGTGGAAACAACGTTTTTTTGTAGGTACTTCAGATGCATTCATCATTACAGGTAAATACAGCTATCAACTCTGCATGGACGATGGTGTGTGTATAAACCCATTACCCGAAAAATTTTCTATATCAATACCTGCACCTGCGGTATCTAAAAAACAAATAGATTCTGTCAAATCTGTTGTATCGCAGGTAGATATTCTGTTGCAGACTACGACTACCGATTCTATGAAAACTTCCGATTCTATTAAGCAAGGAACAGCTTCATCAGAACCTACTTCAATTCCTTCGGAATTTGATGATTCTACGGCAGGCATGTCGCTATGGTGGATTTTTATTTTTGGATTTCTGGGTGGATTATTAGCATTTTTAACCCCCTGTGTGTTTCCTATGGTTCCTATGACCGTGAGTATGTTTATAAAACGCAGTAAAGACAAAGCAGTGCGCGACGTGTCGTTATATGGAATTTCTATTGTAGGTATTTATGTTGTTTTAGGCTTGCTAATTACAGTAATATTTGGTGTAGATGCTTTAAATAAAATGTCTACAAGTCCACTGTTTAATGTTGTATTTTTCGCTATTTTCTTGTTGTTTGCCATTTCATTTTTTGGAGCATTCGAACTTGTATTACCATCGAGTTGGGTAAATTATATGGACAAAAAAGCTGATACAAGTTCAGGTTTTGCAAGTATATTCTTCATGGCATTTACACTCGTATTGGTATCGTTTTCGTGTACTGCCATGATTATAGGTACGCTTTTGGTACAATCGGTTGTTTCGGGCTCGTTGCTTGGACCATTTATGGGAATGTTAGGATTTTCTATAGCGTTGGCCCTGCCGTTTGTTATTTTTGCATTTGTTCCATCGCTTATTACAAGTATTGGTAAATCGGGTGGTTGGTTGCAAACGGTAAAAGTTACCTTAGGTTTTATAGAATTAGGATTTGCGCTTAAATTTATATCAAAAGCCGATTTAGTTGCAGGTTGGGGTATTCTTCCTCGCGATTTGTTTTTGGCTATATGGATTATATTATTAGTAATGTTGGGCTTATATATTTTGAAGAAAATAAAATTATCGCACGACGATGATTCCACTACTGTATCTACGCCACGATTTATGCTTGCTATGGCAATATTTTCGTTTGCACTTTATTTAGTACCCGGCATGTTTGGAGCACCGCTTAAATCGTTGAGCGGATACTTACCTCCTATGTCAACACAATCGCTCGATTTATATACTCCAACATTGTATTCACAATCAAGCAGTTCGGCAACATCATCTACAATAAAACAAGCAAAAAAATATGCCGATGAGTTTCATT